>JAAYVT010000310.1 GCA_012517025.1 Phyllobacteriaceae bacterium
CGACCCCATCGCGTGCAGGATCGGCCCCCGCCCACGCGGCCACTCCGCGCCGATCGCCAGGACGAGGGGCAACAGCACCATGATCGCCCCGGTGAAGCGAACGGCCAGGAAGGTCAGCGGATCGCCGTCGAGCGCGGCGTATTTGCCCATGATCCAGCCGGTCGACCAGATCAGCACGAACAGCGACGGCGTCGCCGTCAGAAACAGAGATCGTCGCGGCACCGAAGCCCCTCCCGCTTCGGCCCGGCCCGAAGATCGCGCAGCTTTCCATGGATCGCATCGATTGGACAGGACCCGCCGCCCACCTCGACCTCCGATCCGCGTCGTGCGCGGAGGCGAGGCGCCGGTTCAGGCGCGCGGATGGGTCTTGGCCCAGACCTCGAGCAGGCGGGCGGCGTCGACCTGCGTATAAATCTGCGTCGTCGACAGCGAGGCGTGGCCGAGCAGTTCCTGGATGGTCCTGAGATCGCCGCCGGCGCCGAGCAGATGGGTGGCGAAGGCGTGACGCAACGCGTGCGGCGTGGCCGAGTCGTCGAGCCCCAACGCCCCGCGCATCCGCTCCATCGCCAATTGCACGAGGCGCGGCGACAGCGGCCCGCCCTTCACCCCGCGGAACAACGGCGCCTCGGCGTCGAGCCCGAAGGGCACGAGGTGGAGATACTCGGCGACGCGCTCGGCGACCACCGGCAACACCGGCACGATCCGGGTCTTGCCACCCTTGCCGGTGATTCGCAGCGCCCGCGTCCCCGGCCCCGGCGCGTCGCGACGGAGGATCCCCAGCGCTTCGGAGATGCGCAGACCACAGCCGTAGAGCAACGCGAACACCGCCGCGTCGCGCGCCGCCACCCACGGCTCTTCCGCCAGGCTCTCGCCGGCGTCGGCGAGCCGCAGCCCGGCCGTCGCGGTCACCGGATGGGGCAGCGAGCGACCCGCCTTCGGTGCACGCACCGCCCGGAACGGCGCCGCGTTGAGCCCCTCGCGCCGCTCGAGAAACCGGGCGAGCGAGCGGATGCCGGCGAGATTGCGCCCGAGCGTGCGCGCTCCGACCGCCCCGTCGCGCCGCCGCCGGGCGAGGAAGGCGCGCACGTCGGCGGGCCTCAGCCCGGAGAGATCGGCGATCGTCGGCGCCCCGCCGAGATGTTCGGTGAGGAAGCGCAGGAACTGTTCGACGTCGCGGTCGTAGGCCTCGACCGTCTCCGGCGAAGCCCGCCGCTCGGCGGAAAGATGAAGCCGCCAACGCCCCAGCGCCTCGGCGAGGTCCGGCGCGGCGAGGACGAGGATGTCGGGCGAAGCGTGAGCGGTCATGTCGGGCATCCGGAAATCATCCCCGTCAGCATCGCGCCGGCATGGTTGACGAAGACCGAACGACGCCCCGACGGAGGAAAGAAAGGATGATCTCCCGCCCTCGCCTCCCGCCGTCCGCCCTCCTACAGTCGCCCGACCGGCCCGACCGGCCGAATCGCCCGATGCCGCGAGCCCGATGCCCCGACCGATCGACGACCTCTTCGCACCTCCCGATCCGACGCCCGCCCCCGCCCGGCCGAGCGTCGTGCCGGTGGTCGTGCCGGTCGCCCTCGACACCGCTTATTCCTACCGCGTGCCGCGCGATCTCGACGTCGAGCCCGGCGCGATCGTCGAGGTGCCGCTCGGCCCCCGCAAGATCCTCGGCGTCGTCTGGGACGAGGAGAGTGCCGGCGGCACCCTGCGCGTCGGCGACAATCGCCTGAGAGAGATCGAGCGCCGCTTCGACTGCCCGCCGATCACCGCCGGCCTGCGTCGCTTCGTCGATCGCCTGTCGCGCTATTACCTGATGCCGCGCGGCATGGTGTTGCGGATGGTGCTGCGGGCGCCCGAGGCACTGGAGCCGGAGGCACCGATTCGCGGCGTCCGTCTCGCCGGTCCGCCACCCGAACGCCTGACCGGCGCCCGCCGCCGGGTGCTGGCGACGATGGAGGACGGTTTCGCCTGGTCGCGCACCGGGCTGGCGGCCTCGGCCGGCGTCTCGGCGAGCGTCGTCGACGGCCTGATCGCGCAAGGCACATTGGAAGAAGTGTGGTTGCCCCCCGGTCGCCCCCCCGCCGCGCCCGACCCCGACCACGGCGGCAAGCCGCTCGGCCCGGATCAATGCGCGAGCGCCGACGCCCTCGTCGCGGCGGTGGCGGAAGGCGCATTCCGCGTCGACCTCCTCGACGGCGTCACCGGCTCCGGCAAGACCGAGGTCTATTTCGAAGCGGTGGCCGCCGCCGCCCGGGCCGGTCGGCAGGCGCTGGTGCTGCTGCCGGAGATCGCGCTCACCGCCGAATTTCTCGACCGATTCGTCGAGCGATTCGGCGTCAAACCGGCCGAATGGCATTCCGAGGTGCCGCCCAAGGCGCGCGCCCGCTGCTGGCGCGGGGTGGCGACCGGCGAGGTGCGGGTGGTGGTCGGCGCCCGCTCCGCCCTCTTCCTGCCCTTCCGCGACCTCGGCCTGATCGTCGTCGACGAGGAGCACGACGGCGCCTACAAACAGGAGGACGGCGTCGTCTACAACTCACGTGACATGGCGGTGCTGCGCGGTCGGCTCGACGACTTCCCCGTGATCCTCGCCTCCGCCACCCCGTCGCTGGAGACCTGGGTCAACGCCGAACAGGGGCGCTATCGTCGCCATTCGCTGCCCGCCCGCGCCGGCACCGGCCGGCTGCCCGAGGTGCGCACCCTCGATCTCCGCATCCATCGCCCCGCCCCCGGCCGCTTCCTCGCCCCGCCCTTGATCGCCGCGGTGCGCGACACCGTCGCGGCCGGCCGTCAAGCCCTGCTCTTCCTCAACCGCCGCGGCTACGCGCCGCTGACGCTGTGTCGCAGCTGCGGCCATCGCTTCGAATGCCCGAACTGTTCGGCCTGGCTGGTCGAGCATCGGTTCCGCGGCGTGCTGATGTGCCATCACTGCGGCCACACCGTCCGCCGCCCCGACGCCTGCCCGGAATGCGGCGAGGTCGACGGCCTCGTCGCCTGCGGTCCCGGCATCGAGCGCATCGCCGAGGAGGTGGCGCTGACCTTCCCCGACGCTCGTCGCCTCGTGTTGTCCTCCGACATGCCGGGCGGCACGCTGCGGATGAAGGCCGAGCTCGCCGCCTTCGCCGAGGGGGCGGCCGACGTCGTCGTCGGCACTCAGATCCTGGCCAAGGGCCACAACTTTCCCCTCCTCGACCTGGTCGGCGTGATCGACGCCGACCTCGGCCTCGCCCACGGCGACCTGCGCGCCGCCGAAAAGACCTTTCAACTGGTGTCGCAGGTGACCGGCCGCGCCGGCCGCGTCAGCGGCGGCGCCCGCGCCTTCCTGCAGACCCGTGCCCCCGATCACCCGGTGCTGCGCGCCGTCGTCGCCGGCGATCGCGACGGCTTCTACGAGCGCGAGAGCGAGGAACGCCGCCGCGCCGGCATGCCGCCCTTCGGCCGTCTCGCCGCCATGATCGTCTCCGCCGAGAGCCGCGACGTCGCCTTCGCCCAGGCCCGCGCCATGGCCGCCGTCGCCCCGCACGAGGCCGACCGCTTCGTCCTCGGCCCGGCCGAGGCGCCGATCGCGGTGGTGCGCGGCCGCCACCGATTCCGTCTCCTGCTCAGGACCGACCGCGCCACCGACCTCCAGGCGGTGCTGCGCGACTGGCTCGCCCGCACGCCCCCCGCCCGCGGCGATCTGCGCGTCCAGGTCGACGTCGATCCCCAGAGCTTCCTCTGAAAAGCCGATCGAAGATCCGTCGTCGCACCATCTTAGACTTTCGGAAAACCGGCCGGTGCCCGTGTTGCGTCCACCGGTGCCCTATGCTAGGACACGCCCCGTCTTCGGCGGAAAAGCTCGGACAAAGCTTTGCACCGTCGAAAGAATCCAATGTTTTCAAGGGCGCTCGGAGCGATTGTCGCGTCGAACGCCCGAATTGGCGTGGGGGTTCCGGACCGGTGGCAGAGACGGCTTCGATCGTATCCGGCGTGGCTCGGCGCTATGCGAGCGCGCTCTTCGAAGTGGCCCTCGAAGGCGGCGCCGTGGACGCCGTCGCCGGGGCTCTCGACAGCTTCGATCGGGCCTTGGGCGAGAGCGCGGATCTCCGCCGCCTCGTGTCGAGCCCGGTCTTTTCCGCCGACGAACAGGCCCGTGCGATCGGCGCCGTTCTGTCGGCGCTCGGCATCGGCGGCTACGCCGCCAACTTCATCTCCCTGGCGGCGCGCAATCGCCGCCTGTTCGTTCTTCCCGGCATGATCGAGGCCTATCGTCAGTTGGTCGCCGCCCATCGCGGCGAGCAGGTGGCCGAGGTCGTGTCGGCGCATACCCTCACCGAGGACCAGGTCTCCTCGCTCGCCACGGCGCTCTCCGGCGCCACCGGCGGCAAGCAGATCCGGATCGTCCCGAAGGTGGATCCCTCGATCATCGGCGGCCTGATCGTCAAGGTCGGCTCCCGCATGATCGACACCTCCCTGAAGACGAAACTCACTTCTCTCAAGGTCGCACTGAAAGAGGTCCGCTGATGGATATTCGGGCGGCGGAAATTTCCGCAATCCTCAAGGAGCAGATCAAGAACTTCGGCCAAGAAGCCGAGGTTTCCGAGGTCGGCCAGGTTCTGTCCGTCGGCGACGGCATCGCGCGCGTCCATGGTCTGGACAAGGTCCAGTCCGGTGAGATGGTCGAGTTCGCCAACGGCACCCGCGGCATGGCGCTGAACCTCGAGGTCGACAACGTCGGCATCGTGATCTTCGGCTCCGACCGCGAGATCGCGGAAGGCGACGTCGTCAAGCGCACCGGCGCCATCGTCGACGTCCCCACCGGCAAGGGCCTGCTCGGCCGCGTCGTCGACGCGCTCGGCAACCCGATCGACGGCAAGGGCCCGGTGATCTACGAGAAGCGCGCCCGCGTCGACGTCAAGGCGCCCGGCATCATCCCGCGCAAGTCGGTGCACGAGCCGATGTCGACCGGCCTCAAGGCCGTCGACGCGATGATCCCGATCGGCCGCGGCCAGCGCGAGCTGATCATCGGCGACCGCCAGACCGGCAAGACCGCGATCGCGCTCGACACCATCCTGAACCAGAAGCCGCTCAACGCCGGCACCGACGAGAGCCAGAAGCTCTACTGCGTCTACGTCGCGATCTGCCAGAAGCGGTCGACCGTCGCGCAGTTCGTCAAGGTGCTCGAAGAGCAGGGCGCGCTCGAGTATTCGATCGTCGTCGCCGCCACCGCCTCCGACGCCGCGCCGATGCAGTTCATCGCGCCGTTCTCGGCCTGCGCCATGGGCGAGTACTTCCGCGACAACGGCATGCACGCCGTCATCATCTACGACGACCTGTCCAAGCAGGCGGTCGCCTATCGTCAGATGTCGCTGCTGCTGCGCCGTCCGCCGGGCCGCGAAGCCTATCCGGGCGACGTGTTCTATCTGCATTCCCGCCTGCTCGAGCGCGCGGCGAAGCTGAACAAGGACAACGGCCTCGGCTCGCTCACGGCTCTGCCGGTGATCGAGACCCAGGCGAACGACGTCTCGGCCTACATCCCGACCAACGTGATCTCGATCACCGACGGTCAGATCTTCCTCGAGACCGATCTGTTCTACCAGGGCATCCGCCCGGCGGTGAACGTCGGCCTCTCGGTCTCCCGCGTCGGTTCGTCGGCGCAGGTGAAGGCGATGAAGCAGGTCGCCGGCAAGATCAAGGGCGAGCTGGCGCAGTACCGCGAGATGGCGGCCTTCGCTCAGTTCGGCTCCGACCTCGACGCCGTCACCCAGCGCCTGCTGAACCGCGGCGCCCGTCTGACCGAACTCCTGAAGCAGCCGCAGTTCTCGCCGCTGAAGACGGAAGAGCAGGTCTGCGTGATCTACGCCGGCATCAACGGTTACCTGGACAACCTCCCGGTGGCCAAGGTCGGCCCCTACGAGCAGGGCCTCCTGCGTCACCTTCGCGCCGAGCATGCCGCTCTCCTGGACGGCATCCGCGACAAGAAGGAACTGACCGCCGAACTGAGCGCCCAGCTCAAGGCGGTCGTCGAGGCCTACACCAAGTCCTTCGCCTGATCGGCTCGGAACTTGGGAAACCGGTCGGCCCGGGGAGAACACCTCTCCGCGGGTCGGCGACGGCGAACCGGGCAAGCCGGTTCCACGCTCGAGGATAGGACGGCCCGATGCCGAGCTTGAAGGATCTCCGAAACCGCATCGCCTCGGTGAAGGCGACGCAGAAGATCACGAAGGCCATGCAGATGGTGGCCGCGGCGAAGTTGCGCCGTGCCCAGCAGGCGGCCGAGGCCGCCCGCCCCTTCGCCGAACGGATGAACGTCGTTCTCGCCAACCTCGCGGGCGCCTACGAGGGCCGCCCCGACGCCCCGGCGCTGCTCGCCGGCAACGGCAAGACCGACGTGCAGTTGCTGGTCGTCTGCACCGCCGAACGCGGTCTGTGCGGCGCCTTCAACTCGTCGATCGCCCGTCTCGCCCGCGACGCCGCCAATCGGTTGGTCGGCGAGGGCAAGACCGTCAAGATCCTCTGCGTCGGCCGCAAGGGCGCCGACGCCCTGCGCCGCCAGTTCGCCGACAAGATCGTCGAAGTGATCGAGCTCAAGGGCGTCAAGCAGCTCGGCTACGACCACGCCGACGGCATCGGCAAGAAGCTCCTGGCGATGTACGAGGCCGGCGCCTTCGACGTCGCGACCCTGTTCTACGCCGAGTTCAAATCGGTGATCGCGCAGCTGCCGACCGAGCAGCAGCTGATCCCCGCCGAGATCGCCCCCGCGGCGAAGCAGGCGGCGGCGTCCGGCGCGGTCTACGAGTGCGAGCCGAGCGAGGAGGCGATCCTCGCCGACCTGTTGCCGCGCAACGTCTCGACGCAGATCTTCCGGGCTCTGCTCGAGAACGCCGCGTCCGAACAGGGCGCGCGCATGTCGGCGATGGACAACGCGACCCGCAACGCCGGTGAAATGATCAAGAAGCTGACGACGACCTACAACCGGTCGCGTCAGGCCATGATCACCAAGGAACTCATCGAAATCATCTCGGGCGCCGAAGCGGTCTGAGAACTCATCCAGAGGACATCACGATGGCTGACAAGAAGATCGGTCGTATTCGGCAGGTCATGGGCGCCGTGGTCGACGTGCAGTTCGACGATCATCTGCCCGCGATCCAGAACGCGCTGGAGACCACGAACAACGGCGCCCGCCTGGTGCTGGAAGTCGCGCAGCATCTCGGCGAGAACACCGTCCGCACCATCGCGATGGACTCGTCCGAAGGTCTCGCCCGCGGTCAGGAAGTGGCCGACACCGGTCTGCCGATCGCGGTTCCGGTCGGCGAGGGCACCCTCGGCCGCATCATCAACGTCATCGGCGAGCCGGTCGACGAGGCCGGTCCGGTCACCTTCTCCGAGAAGCGTCCGATCCACGCCCTCGCCCCGGCCTTCTCCGAGCAGTCGACCGAGGCCGAGATCCTGGTCACCGGCATCAAGGTCGTCGACCTTCTGGCGCCTTACGCCAAGGGCGGCAAGATCGGCCTGTTCGGCGGCGCCGGCGTCGGCAAGACCGTGCTGATCATGGAGCTCATCAACAACGTCGCCAAGGCGCACGGAGGTTACTCCGTGTTCGCCGGCGTCGGTGAGCGCACCCGTGAGGGCAACGACCTCTATCACGAGATGATCGAGTCGAAGGTCAACATCGACCCCAAGGAGAACAACGGCTCCGCCGTCGGCTCCAAGTGCGCGCTGGTCTACGGCCAGATGAACGAGCCTCCGGGCGCCCGCGCCCGCGTCGCCCTGACCGGTCTGACCGTCGCCGAA
>JAAYVT010000311.1 GCA_012517025.1 Phyllobacteriaceae bacterium
AAGACGCCTGGGAAAGCCGCACCTCCCTGCAGCCCGGCACCGCCCCCGCCAAGATCGGCGAAGCCGTGGACCACGTGCTGGAACAGCTGGACAAGGGCACCCTGCGCGTCGCCGAAAAAATCAACGGCGACTGGGTCACCCACCAGTGGATCAAGAAGGCCGTGCTGCTCTCCTTCCGCCTGCAGGACAACGTGCTGCAGCAGTCCGGTGACCTGCGCTTCTTCGACAAGGTGCAGACCAAGTTCGCCAACTACGACGAACACGCCTTCCGCCAGGGCGGCTTCCGCGTCGTGCCGCCGGCCGTGGCCCGTCGCGGCTCCTATATCGCCAAGGGCGCCGTGCTGATGCCCTCCTACGTGAACATCGGCGCCTACGTCGATGAAAACACCATGGTGGACACCTGGGTCACCGTCGGCTCCTGCGCCCAGATCGGCAAGAACGTCCATCTCTCCGGCGGCGTCGGCATCGGCGGCGTGCTGGAGCCGCTGCAGGCCGGCCCGACCATCATCGAGGACGACTGCTTCATCGGCGCCCGCTCCGAGGTGGTCGAGGGCGTGATCGTCGGCCAGGGCGCGGTGCTCGCCATGGGCGTCTACATCGGTGCCTCGACCAAGATCGTCGATCGCAAGACCGGCGAAATCCACGTCGGCTGGGTGCCGCCCTATTCGGTGGTGGTCTCCGGCAACCTGCCCGGCAAGCCGCTGCCCGACGGCACCCCCGGCCCCTCGACCTACTGCGCGGTGATCGTCAAGACGGTCGACGCCCAGACCCGCTCGAAGACCGGCATCAACGACCTGCTGCGCGACTGATCGCGGCCGGTGGCGGATCCCCCTCGCCGCCTCCTCGGGGGCGGCGAGCGTCGCATGGTCCGATCCGCGGGAGCGTCGAGACCGCGTTCCGGCGGTCTCCGGCGGTGCTCGGTGAGGGGCACGATCGGCGATTTCCGCCGACCGCATCGACCGACCGTTCACCATGAGATTTTCACTCTGAGATTGTTCTCCTTTCGGTAATACGACCATGTGATGGTCCGGCCGATCAGCCGTCGAAAGGAGTTCGTCGTGCAACTTTCGGTTCTTCTTCCGTTCGAAGGTCGCATCGGCCGTCCCGAATGGTGGGGCTGCGTCCTCGCCGCACTCGCTCTGTGCGTGCCCTTCGTGGTCGGAGTTTCGTCGGTCCGGACCGGGTACGACATCCTCCATCTCGTCGCGCCCTCGATCAAAACGGGCAGCAATCTCGTATTGCTGGCGATCGCGCAATGGATTCTCTTCGTCGGAGCGGCGAAACGTCTGCGCGACCGTGGCAAATCGGTCGAGTGGTTGACCATGCTCTTTGTGCCGTTTCTCGGCGCCGCGTGGCTCTTCTTCGAACTCGGTTTCCTGCCCTCCGCGTCGGAGAGCGCCGGCACCGGAGCCTTGCCGTCGATCTCCTCGTGAAGTCGATCGGATCACCGGTTGCCGACGGACCGTCGTCGATATCTCGAACCACTTCGGCAACCGATCGAAAACCGAAAATCGCGGTTTCGCCTCGGGGTGACGCACGGGTAACCCTCGCGCGCGAGGATCTCCGGAACGAAGCCTTCCGAAAGGATCGTCCCCATGCCGTCTCTCGGCTCTCTCCTGTCGCTTTCCGGTCGTAGCGGACGGGTCGGCTATTGGCTGACCGGTGTCGTTCAGATCGTCGGGTGCCTCCTGCTTCTGGTGATGACGGGGATGTTCGACCCCTCGGCCGATCCTCGTCCCGATCTGGCGTCGGCCGGCGCGTTGATCTTCGGAGGCCTCGCGCTCGCTTGGCTCGGCTTCGCCTCCACGGTCAGACGCTGGCACGATCGCGACAAGTCGGCGTGGTGGTGCTTCGTCGGCGGCATTCCGCTCCTCGGGCCGCTGTGGATGCTGGTCGAGCTCGGTTTCCTCCCCGGCACCGCCGGCGCCAATCGTTTCGGCGGACCGCCCGGCGCGGGCGGCGCTCGGGACCGCGAGACCGCGATCACTCCGGAGCGCGGCGGCGAGAGCGGCGGCGATCGGGACGCCGTCGTCGCCCGTTGGGCCGCTTCCCCGGCGTCGAGACCCACGTCGGCCGCGCCGGGCACGGCGGCGCGTTTCGCGGCGCAGACCGCGCCCCGAACGCGGGCGGCGCCTCCCGGTCGCGGCGGCACCTTCGGCCGACGCGGGGTGGTGTGACGCCGCCGGCCCAGACGCCGCGTCCTCCCGGGCGCGGGGCTGCCGGGCGAGGTCGCCGTTGACCCCGACCCCGCGCGCCCCTTACATCGCAGCATGACCGCTTCGCTGCCTCTCCTCGACGACCCCGTCGCCATCGCCCGTGCGCTGCTCGCCTGTCCGTCGGTCACCCCGGCGGAAGGCGGCGCCATCGATCTGGTGGCGCGGATCGCCGCCGTCCTCGGCTTCGCCGTCGAGCGCCCGGTCTTCTCCGAGGCCGGCACCCCCGACATCGAGAACCTGTTCGCCCGCCGCGGCGCGCACGGGCCGCATCTCGTCTTCGCCGGTCACACCGACGTCGTCCCCCCCGGCGATCCCGCCCGCTGGACCCACGACCCCTTCGCCGGCCATCTCGAGAGCGGCATCCTCTACGGTCGCGGCGCGGTCGACATGAAGGGCGCGATCGCCTGCTTCCTCGCCGCCCTCGGCCGGCTCGCCGCGAAGGGCGTCGACCTGCCCGGCTCGGTGTCGCTGCTGATCACCGGCGACGAGGAGGGCCCCTCGATCAACGGCACGGTGAAGCTCCTGAAGTGGGCGGCCGAGCACGGTCAGCGCTTCGATGCGGCGGTGGTCGGCGAGCCGACCAACCCCGAGACGATCGGCGACGCGATCAAGGTCGGCCGGCGCGGCTCGCTCTCCGGCACCGTGACGGTCACCGGCCGACAGGGCCACGTCGCCTATCCGCACCTCGCCGACAACCCGATTCCGAAGGCGATGCGCCTCGCCGAGGCGCTGATCGCCACCCCGCTCGACGCCGGCAACGACCGCTTCCAGCCGTCGAACCTGGAGCTCGTCTCCTTCGACGTCGGCAATCCGTCGTGGAACGTCGTCCCGCGCGAGGCGCGCGTCCGCTTCAACATCCGTTTCAACGACGAATGGAGCCGCGCCACCCTCGACGCCGAGCTGCGCCGCCGCCTCGCCGCCGCCGGCGACGGCGTCGACTGGACGCTGACGCTGGAGAGCCCGTCCTCCGACAGCTTCCTGACCCGCGACGAGGCGCTGATCGGCACCCTGTCGGACGCGGTGGAGAGCGTCGTCGGCCGCCGCCCGGTGCCGTCGACCAACGGCGGCACCTCGGACGCCCGTTTCATCAAGGACTATTGCCCGGTGGTCGAATTCGGCCTGGTCGGGCAGACCATGCATCAGGTCGACGAGCGCGTGCCGGTCGCCGACCTCGAGCTTCTGACCCGGGTGTGGGAGGCCTTCCTCGCCCGGTGGTTCGAGGGCGCGGCGAGATGACGCCGTCGCCGGTCACGGCCCTGGTCGGCTCGATGCGTCTGCTCGGCGGCGATCGTCGCGGCCTCGAGGCGATGGACCTCAGCCTCGACGGCTTCTGGGCGTCGTTCCGGGTGATGCTGTGGCTCGCCCCGGCGGTCGCCCTGTCACTGCTCGCCGATCTCCGCCTCAACGAGCTCACCGGCACGCCGCGCCAGACCGGCGACGGGCTGGTGATTCTCGCCGGCGTGGTGAGCTACGTCGCCGGCTGGGTCGCCTTTCCGCTGCTGCTGGCGGCGCTCGGCCGCACTCTCGGGCTCGGTCGCGTCTTCGTGCCCTGGATGGTGGCGCGCAATTGGACGGCGATCCCCGCTTCTCTGCCCTATGTCGTGGTGGTGATCGCCTGGCTCGCCGGCGTCTTGCCGACGCGCGGTCTCGGACCGGCGACGCTCGCCGCTCTCGGCGTCTCGCTGTTCTGCGGCTGGCGGGTGGCGATGCTCGCCGGTGGCCGCTCGTGGGGCACCGCCGTCGCCTACACGCTGGTCGACTTCATGCTCGGCCTGCTCATCGAATCCGGCGCCGATCGTCTGTTCGGCCTGTGAGGCCGCACCGACGGTCGGGCACCGTCCGAGGATACCCGCCATGGCTCCGTTCGATCCGCGTCTCACCCCCGCCCGCCCCGATCTCGCCGCCGCCCATCTGAAGGGCGTGGTCGAGGCCGAACGCTGGGTCGAGGGGACGCCGGCCCGGGTGATCGAGGCGGTGGCGCCGCTGCATCGCGCCCCCCGCCCCGACGCCGGCGTCGACACTGAAGCCCTCCACGGCGAAACGCTGCACGTCTACGACGAGGACGAGGAGGGCTGGAGCTGGGTCCAGCTCGACCGCGACGGCTACGTCGGCTGGATGCCGGCGCATGCGATCCTGAAGGGCGAGGCGCCGGCCGCGACCCTGCGGGTGGCGACGCTGGCGACCTTCGTCTATCCGGCGCTCACCATCAAACAGCCGCCGGTCGCGCGCTTGTCCTTCCTTTCGCCCGTCCGCTCGCTCGGCGAGCGCGAGGCGAACGGTCGCCGCTTCGTGGTGACCTCGGAGGGCGGCGCGATCGTCGCCGACCACCTGGAGCCGATCGACGCCCGCCGGCCCGACCCGGTGGCGGTGGCCGAGACCTTTCTCGGGCTCCCCTATCTGTGGGGCGGCCGTTCGAGCCTCGGCATCGACTGTTCCGGGCTGGTCCAGACCGCGCTTTCCGCCTGCGGCATCGCCTGCCCGCGCGACACCGACCAGCAGGAGGCCGGGCTCGGCGCGGCGGTGCCGCTCGACCCGAGCCTGTGGCGGCGCGGCGATCTCCTGTTCTGGCCCGGCCACGTCGGCATGGTGCGCGACGCCGAGAGTTTCGTGCATGCGACCGGCCACACCATGACGGTGACGATCGAGGGATTGGCCGAAGGCCTCGCCCGCATCGAGGCCGCCGGTTCGCCGCTGCGCGCGGTCAGGCGGGTGCTCTGAGGTTCAGTACCCCCGCCGCCGATCGACCACTTCCGCCGGATCGATCGCCTCGCCGGCCATCAGCGCCCGGATGCCGCCGATCACCCGGCGGCCGAGCGCGTCGGCGTCGCTGTCGGCGGCGCAGTGCGGGGTGATCGTCACCTTCGGGTGCGCCCACAGCGGCGACGTCTTCGGCAGCGGCTCCACTTCGAACACGTCGAGCACCGCGTGTGCCAGCTCGCCGGCGTCGAGCGCGGCGACGATGTCGGCCTCGACCTGCAGCGACCCACGCCCGGCGTTGATCAACACCGGCCCGCCGAGGTGTTCGGCGCCGCGCAGGCCCCGGAAGAGATCACGGTTCAGCATGCCGCGCGTCTCCGGCGTCGCCGGCAGCAGCACCACGAGCACGTCGGTGCGGGCCAGGAACGCCGGCAGCTCCGCCGCCCCGGCGAAGGTCTCGACCCCCGCCACCACCTGCCGCGATCGGCTCCAACCGACGAGGTCGAAGCCGAGCCGACCGAGCACGGCGGCGGCATCCTTGCCGAGCACCCCGAGCCCCATCAGCCCGACCGTCACCGAGCCGGCCGCCGGCTGATGGATCGACCGCCACTCGGCGCGTCCCTGCGCGGCGCGGTGATCGTCCATGCGGCGATGGCGGGCGAGCACGTTCATCACCACCCATTCGGTCATCCGCGCCGTCAGGTCCGGATCGACGATGCGGACGACCGGCACGTGGGGCAGGGTCGGATCGGCGAGCAGCGCGTCGACCCCGGCGCCGAGGTTGAAGATCGCCTCGAGCTTCGGCAGTCCGGCGAGCAGGCCCGGTTTCGGCTTCCACACCGCCGCGAAGCGGGCGGCCGCCGGATCGAAGGGAGCGCGCGCGTCGATCACCTCGAGATCGGGGGCGAGCCGGCGGAAGCGGTCGAGCCACAGCTCGGGGATCCAGTTCTCGATGGCGACGAGCAAGGTCATGGGGGCTCCGGGGGGCGGTCTCGAGGGTCATTCGCCGGCGAGGCGGGCGGGCGGCTCGGCGTCGAGATCGAGCGCCTCGATCCGCGCCGCCCGCCGCACCACCTTGTCGGCGGAAAGCGCGAGCTGGTCCAGATCCCGCGTCGCCTGTCCGAAATGCGCCTGCAGCTTCGCCACCCGCTCGCCGAGCCGGGCGACGTCGTCGGCGAGCGCTCCGACCTCGCGTTGGATGACGTGCGCCTGCGAGCGGATCTCGCGATCCCGCCCGATCGATTGCACGAGCTGGATGGCGAGCAACAGCAGCGACGGCGACACGATCACCACCCGCGCCCGGTGCGCCCGCTGCACCACGTCGGCGAACTGCTCGTGCAGATCGGCGAAGATCGCCTCCGACGGCACGAACAGGAAGGCGACGTCGTGGGTCTCGCCGGGGACGAGATACTTGTCGCGCACGTCGACGACGTGGCGGATCACGTCGCGACGAAACTCCCGCATCGCCCGCTCGCGCGCCTCCGCGTCGACCGCCTCGCGCAGCGCCGACCAGCCCTCCAGTGGAAACTTGGCGTCGATGGCGAGCGCCGCCTCGGCGCCGGGCAGGTGGACGAGGCAATCGGGGCGGACCCCGGTCGTCAGCGTCGCCTGAAACTCGTAGGCCCCCGCCGGCAGCGCGTCGGCGACGATCGCCTCCATCCGCCCCTGGCCGAAGGCGCCGCGCGCCTGCTTGTTGGCGAGGATCGACTTCAGTTCCAGCATCTCGCCGGAGAGATCGGCGATGCCGCGTTGCGCTCGGTCGATCACCGCCAGCCGTTCGGCCAGCGTGGTGAGGCTCTCCGCAGTCGCCCGGCCGGTGTCGGTGAGGGAATGGCCGATACGCGCTCCGAGCCCGTCGAGCCGTTCGGTGAGACTGCGGGCGAGATCGACCTGCCGCGAGCCGAACACCTCCGCCATGGTCTGCATCCGCCCGGTCGTCTCCGCCTGCAGCCGGCCGATCTCGGCGAGCCGGCGCTCGACCTCCGCCGCTTGATCCGCCGCCAGCGTCTCCGCCGCGATCCGGGCGCGCGTGCCGCCGCGCCCAAGTCCTCCCGCGATGACGAGGCCGAGGACGAAGCCGCCGGCGGCGAAGAGGAGATGGAGGAGGGCGACGGGGTGGCCGGCGAGAAGGAAGATCGTGTCCTGCATGAGGAGATGTTGCCACGATTCTCTTGCCGAATCATGTTTTGTTCTCGACCTCGGCGCCGAATTCCGCGCGCCCTCCCGCGCTTCCCGATTGACCGGGCGGAACGCCTCACCTATCTCAGCCGTCATGGCCAAGCTCGACATCATCACCATCCCCGATCCGCGTCTGAAGCTCGTCTCCGAGCCGGTCGCCCACGTCGACGATCGCATCCGCAAGATCCTCGACGACATGCTGGAGACCATGTACGACGCCCCCGGCATCGGGCTGGCGGCGATCCAGGTCGGCGTCGCCGAGCGGCTGGTCACCATCGACGTCTCCCGCGAGGGCGAGCCGAAGGCGCCGTTGTTCCTGGTGAATCCGGAGGTCGTCTGGACCTCGGAGGAGACCAACACCTACGAGGAAGGCTGCCTGTCGGTGCCCGAGCACTACGACGAGGTCGAGCGCCCCGCCCGGTGCCGGGTGACCCATCTCGATCGCGACGGCGTCGAGCGGACGATCGAGGCCGAGGGCCTGCTCGCCACCTGTCTGCAGCACGAGATCGACCATCTGAACGGCGTCGTCTTCATCGACCATCTGTCGCGGCTGAAGCGCGAGCGGGTGGTCAAGAAGTTCTCCAAGCTGGCGAAGGTCCGCGTCCGCTCGGTCGGCTGGCGCCCGTCGATGGGCTGAGCCGGCGCGACGACGCGCACCCGACGAAATAACCGAGACGGCCGGCGAGGGGATCGCCGGCCGTTTTGGTTTCGGTCTTCGCGTTCGGCGGGCGTCCGCTCACATGTTCGGATCGAACACCCCGAGCCAGACGATCAGGAGCAGGAAGCAGCCCATCAGGAAGCGGTAGATCACGAAGGGCCAGGACGAGAACCGTTCCATCACCTTCATCAGCGTCCAGATCGCCACGAAGGCGGAGAGCGAGGCCGAGGCGAGCCCGACGCCGAGCACCTCCCAGCCTTGCGTGTCCAGCCCCGCCTTGCGCAGCTCCAAGAGCTCCTTGACCCCGGCGCCGAGGATCGCCGGCAGGCCGAGCAGGAAGGAGTAACGGGCGGCGTCCTCGCGCTTCAGGTTGAGGAACATCGCCGCCGTCAGTGTCGAGCCGGAGCGCTACACGCCGGGGATCAGCGCCCCGACCTGGGCGAGGCCGACCACGATCGCGTCGCGCAGCCGGATCTCCTCGAAGCTGCGCCGGTGCCGGCACACCAGCTCGGCGATCGCCAGCAGCACCGCCATGCCGACCGAGGCGGCGCCGATCACCCACAATTCGCGCAGCGGCGAGCCGCAGGCGTTGAGCTGCTTCTTCAAGAGCACGCCGCCGATCACGATCGGGATCGTCGCCACCACGATGCCGACCGCCATGCGGAACTCGAAGGAGCGATAGTCCTCCTCCTGGAACGCCTTGATCGAACCCCAGCCGACCCGCCAGACGTCGCGCCAGAAATAGGTGACGACGGCGAACAGGGCGGCGAGCTGCATCGCCGCGGAGAAGGCGGAGCCGGGGTCCGGCCAGCCGAGGAAGGTCGGCACCACCCGCATGTGGGCGGTCGAGGAGATCGGCAGCAGCTCGGTGATGCCCTGGACCACGCCGAGAATGGCCACCTTGGTGGTGCCGAGCGCGACGAAGCCGGTGTCGATGCCGTTGGTGCAGGCGGTGGCCATGACGAAACGTCCCGGAAATTGGCGAGCGACGGGGAAAGGGCGGAAAGCTCCGTTCAACTTGGGCCCCGAGGGTTACCAGACTCTTACGTCGATTCGAGCAGTTTTGAACGAATTCCGAAATAAAGTAATCATCCAGATTAATCGAGCGTATATTCGATCACAGAAAAACGCATGCAAAGTTTGACGTGAACATAAAACGGATGTGCGAAGGTGACTGCACTGGGTAGGGGAGTTGCAGTCGCCATGTTCGATCTGAAGACTTTGGGGGTGGCCGCTTTCATTGCCGCTTCGGCCGTCTCGACGATGGCGGAAGGGCGTGAGGCGATGGTTCTGGCGCGACTGCCCGAAGCCACGTCGGCGGTTCCGGTGGGCGAGGCGCGGCCGGTGTGGGGCTGGGTCGACTTCTGCCGCCGCTATGCCGGCGAATGCGCCGGCGGCCGGGTCGCGGCGCGCGACATCCGCCT
The DNA here is from genome assembly GCA_012517025.1 of Phyllobacteriaceae bacterium. Lineage (GTDB taxonomy): Bacteria > Pseudomonadota > Alphaproteobacteria > Rhizobiales > Ancalomicrobiaceae > Pinisolibacter. The sequence continues at coordinate 9,174 of JAAYVT010000311.1, forward strand.
CGACGCCCACGTCTGGAGCGCCCTCGTCGACGTCAATCGCTCGGTCAACACCGCGATCGAACCTGTCACCGATCAGGATCATTGGGGCGTCGCCGATCGCTGGGACATCCCCACCGACGGCAAGGGCGACTGCGAGGACTACGTCCTCTTGAAGCGCAAGATGCTGACGGAGCGCGGCTTCCCGCGGCAGGCGCTGCTCGTCACCGTCGTCGTCGATGCGCACGGCGACGGCCATGCCGTCCTCACCGTGAAGACCGACCACGGCGACTTCGTCCTCGACAACATGCGCGACGACGTTCTCGCCTGGGTCAAGACCGGATACCGCTTCGTCAAGCGCCAGTCCCAGGAAGATCAGAACCGCTGGGTCGCGATCGACGAGGGCGTGCAGGCGCCGGCCACCGCATCGGCGCGCTGAGCGCAGGGCTGCTCGGCGCCGGGTGAGGTCTCGGCGCCGCCGCGAGCGTCCCGCTCGTCGCATGACTGTCGCGCCCCCGCCCAGGTCTCGCCACGATCGCCGTCGGCCCTTCGGAAATCCACGAATTCGGCTTCGTGCGCCGGTGAGACGACTCTCCGGCGCGGCTCGAAAGATTGACGGAAGGTAAACACCGTCGGTCCGAGGCATGCGTCAGGCGCATGTCAGGGGTGGATGGCGCAGCCTTCAATTTGGGCAAAGAGGCGCATATTTGAGCACAGAACGTAATCGCAGTGCTCACCCGATCTCGGGAGGATCCGAGAAGACCGAGTGAGCCGATCGAGGGAGAGGGGACGTCGAACGTCCTCGAAACATCATGTCGCTGGTCACCTTCGCCACTCATCTCCGCTCTTCCATGGAGCGTTATCGCAACTATCGCCGCGCGGTGCGCGAGCTTTCCGCGCTCGACGATCGCCAGCTCTGCGACATCGGTCTGGTGCGCAGCCGCATCGAGGAAGTCGCGCGCGGCGCGTTGCACTGATCGAGACCGCCGGTCGCCGGCATGCGAACCGAACGAAGAAGGGCGCCCTCGAGGCGCCCTTCTTCGTTTCCGGACCCCGATCTCGCGAGGGAGAAGGAACGTCGCTCGGAATTGAAAGATGTTGCAGGAAAGGCATTGAATTGCCGTTTGTCCTCCGTATGATCCGCCCTAGATTTCGAGGGGGCGGCATCGAGCGACCGGAGCGGGCCACCTGCGCCCGGTCTCGGCCCGATCCGGAGGGGGAGTGATGGTCAGTCGTGTGATCGCGGTCGATTCGTTCGACTTCGTCGCCTTCGGCGGCACCGGCGATCTCGTCCGGCGCAAACTGCTGCCGGGTCTCTACCATCGCGATCGGGTCGGCCAGATCCCGGCCGCGACGCGGATCGTCGGCGTCGCCCGCGCGGCGATGACCGACGAGGCCTACCGCGATCTCGCCCGCGCCGCGATCGTCGACCACGTGCCCGAACACGAGCGCGAGGACGAGGTGATCGAGCGCTTCGTCGCCCGTCTCTCCTATGTCGCGGTCGACGCGCTCGGCGACGGCGGCTGGAGCGATCTCGCCGGCGTCCTCGCCCCCGAGCCCGATCGCATCCGTGTCTATTATCTGGCGACCTCGCCCGATCTCTTCGGCGACATCTGCCGCCGCCTCGCCGCCGCCGGGCTGGTGACGCCGACCTCCCGCGTGGTGGTGGAAAAGCCGATCGGCAAGTCGCTCGCCTCCGCCCGCGTCGTCAACGAGGCGGTCGGGTCGGTCTTCGCCGAAGCCCAAATCTTCCGCATCGATCATTACCTCGGCAAGGAGACGGTGCAGAACCTGATGGCGCTGCGCTTCGCCAATGCCTTGTTCGAGCCGTTGTGGAACGCCGCCCGCATCGACCACGTCCAGATCACCGTCGCCGAGAGCCTCGGTGTGGAGGGCCGCGCCGGCTATTACGACGGCGCCGGCGCCCTGCGCGACATGGTCCAGAACCACATGCTTCAGCTCCTCTGTCTGGTCGCCATGGAGCCGCCGGCCTCTCTCGACGCCGACGCGGTGCGCGACGAGAAGCTCAAGGTTCTGAAGGCGTTGAAGCCGATCGGCGTCGCCGACGTGCCGCGCGTCACCGTGCGCGGCCAATACGAGAAGGGCGCCGCCGCCGATGGCCCGGTGCCCGGCTATCTCGAGGAACTCGGCCGCCCGACGAGCCCCACCGAGACCTTCGTCGCGCTGAAGGTCGAGATCGAGAATTGGCGCTGGGCCGGCACGCCCTTCTATCTGCGCTCCGGCAAGCGCATGGCCGAGCGCGTCTCCGAGATCGTGGTGAGCTTCCGCCCGATCCCCCATTCGGTGTTCGACGAGGCCGCCGGCCCGATCCTGCGCAACGAGCTGGTGATCCGCCTGCAGCCCGACGAGGGCGTCAAGCTCTACGTGATGATCAAGGATCCCGGCCCCGGCGGCATGCGTCTGATCCGCGTCCCGCTCGACATGAGCTTCGCCGAGACCTTCGCCGAACGCCACGCCGACGCCTACGAGCGGCTGATCATGGACGTGGTGCGCGGCAACCAAACCCTGTTCATGCGCCGCGACGAGGTCGAGGCGGCGTGGAGCTGGATCGACCCGATTCTGGAGGCCTGGGCGGCCTCCGGCGAGGCGCCGAAGGTCTATCGCGCCGGCACCTGGGGCCCCTCCGCCTCGGTCGCCCTGATCGAGCGCGACGGCCGGACTTGGCACGAAGACGGCGCCTGACGGGCGCCGGGCACGAAGACGGCGCGCAGACGCCGACGAGGACGACGTCATGATCTTGAATGCCCGCATCGGCGAGGTCACCGAACGCATTCGGCTCCGCAGCCGCGACGGCCGCGCCCGCTATCTCGAGCACATGACGGCCGAAATCGAGCGCGGCCCCACCCGCGCCCGGCTCGGCTGCGCCAATCTCGCCCACGGCTTCGCCGCCTGCGGCCCCGAGGCCAAGCACCGTCTGGCGGCGACCGACGCGCCCAACGTCGGGATCGTCACCGCCTACAACGACATGCTCTCCGCCCATCGCCCCTACGAGCGCTACCCGGCGCTGATCCGCGCCGAGGCGGAGCGTCGCGGCGCCACCGCACAGGTCGCCGGCGGCGTGCCGGCGATGTGCGACGGCGTCACCCAGGGCGAGCCGGGCATGGAACTGTCGTTGTTCTCCCGCGACGTCATCGCCATGGCGACCGGCGTCGCGTTGTCGCATCGCATGTTCGACGGCGCGTTGATGCTCGGCATCTGCGACAAGATCGTGCCCGGCCTGGTCATCGGCGCGCTCGCCTTCGGTCATCTGCCGACGATTTTCGTGCCCTCCGGCCCGATGCCGTCGGGCCTCTCCAACGGCGAGAAGAACCGCGTCCGTCAGCTCTACGCCGAGGGCAAGGCGACCAAGGCGGAACTGCTCGAGGCCGAATCGAAGTCCTATCACGCGCCCGGCACCTGCACCTTCTACGGCACCGCCAACACCAATCAGATGCTGATGGAGTTCATGGGCCTGCATCTGCCCGGCGCCAGCTTCGTCTCCCCCGACACGGCGTTGCGCGACGCGCTGACCCGCGCCGCCGTCGGCCGCGTGCTGGAGATCGGATCGCGCGGCGAGGCCTTCACGCCGATCGGCGCGGTGCTCGACGAGCGCGCCTTCGTCGACGGCATCGTCGGGTTGATGGCGACCGGCGGCTCGACCAACCACACTCTCCATCTCGTCGCCATGGCGCGTGCCGCCGGCATCGCGCTGACCTGGGACGACTTCGCCGATCTCTCGGCGGTGACGCCGCTCCTCGCCCGCGCCTATCCGAACGGCGCGGCCGACGTCAACGCCTTCCGCGACGCCGGCGGAGTGCCCTTCGTGATTCGCGAGCTGCTCGCCGACGGCCTGCTCCACGCCGACGCCGCGACGGTGTGGGGCGGCGGTCTCGCCGCCCAGACCGAGGTCCCGAGCCTCGACGAGGCGGGAAATCTGATCTTCACCCCGGTCGATCGGCGCTCCGCCGACACCACCGTCCTGCGTCCGCTCGCCGAGCCCTTCGAGGCGACCGGTGGGCTCGAACTCCTGACCGGAAACCTCGGCCGCGCCGTGATCAAGTCCTCGGCGGTGCGCCCGGACCGCCGGGTGATCGAGGCGCCGGCGCGCGTCTTCGCCTCGCAGGAAGAGGTGCGGCGCGCCTTCGAGGCGGGCGAACTGACCGGCGATTTCGTCGCCGTCGTCCGCTTCCAGGGGCCGAAGGCCAACGGCATGCCGGAACTCCACAAGTTGACGCCGCCCCTCGGTGTCCTCCAGGATCGCGGCCAGAAGGTCGCCCTCGTCACCGACGGGCGCATGTCCGGCGCCTCCGGCAAGGTGCCGGCGGCGATCCATCTGACCCCCGAGGCGGTCGACGGAGGGCCGATCGCCCGTCTCCGCGACGGCGACCTCGTCCGTCTCGATGCCGTCGCCGGGCGGCTGGAAGTTCTCGTCGATCCGGCGGAGTGGGCCACCCGAGCGCCCGCCACCGCCGATCTCTCCGCCAACCAATGGGGCGTCGGGCGCAACCTCTTCGCCACCTTCCGCCACGCCGTCGGCTCCGCCGAAGAAGGAGCGAGTTCACTGTGAACGTCATCCGCATCGTCCCCGACCCCCGTCGCCTGATCGAACACGCCTGCCGCCTCGGCGAGAGCCCGCTGTGGGACGATCGCCGCGACCGCCTGTTCTTCGTCGACATCTCCGCCGGCGAGATCCACCACGTCTCCGCCGAGGGCTCCTCGCACCGCGTCTGGCCGGCGCCGGTGCCGGATCGTCCGACCGCCCTCGGCCTGACCACCGCCGGCCGTCTGGTGGTCTCGCTGACCCGTTCGGTCGATCTCTTCGACCCCGACACCGGGCTGTGGGAAACCCTCGCCGAGATCGACGTCGGCCCCTCCACCGTCCGCCTCAACGACGGCAAGGTCGGTCCCGACGGCGCCTTCTGGGTCGGCTCGATGGACGAGCGTCCGGAGCGTCCGGCGATCGCCGCGCTGTGGCGGGTGAGCGCCGACGGCACCGTCGAGAAGAAGCTCGAGGGGCTGCGGGTGGCCAACGGCATCGCCTGGGACGGCGCCGGCACCACCATGTATCTGGCCGACAGCCGCGGCCCGTGGATCGATCGCTTCGCCTTCGATCCGGCGACCGGCACGCTCGGCGAGCGCACCCGCCTCGCCACCCTCGACGAGGACCTCGGCCGTCCCGACGGCGGCTGCTGCGACGTCATCGGCCATTATTGGAGCGCCGGCGTCTCCTCCGGCCATCTCAACCGCTTCGCCCCCGACGGCCGCCTGCTCGAGCACTGGGATCTGCCGGTCGACCATCCGACCATGCCGTGTTTCGGCGGTCTCGGGCTGCGCACGTTGTTCGTCACCTCGCACGCCCGCAACGCCGAAGGCCGTCCGTCGCTGGCACCGGCCGGCTCGATCATCGCCTTCGACGCGCAGATCGCCGGTCTGCCGCCGTTCCGCATGCCCGACCCGCGCGGCTGAGAGCGGGCCGACCCCACGACGAAGAAGGCCCGGCGGGTGACGCCGGGCCTTCGTTCGTTTCGGGGATGTCCGGCTGTCGCTCAGGCGGCGGCGACGTCCGACAGGAAGCGGTCGACCATGCCCTTGAGGTCGTCGGCGGTGTGCACCACCCGTCCGGTGGCGTCGGCGACCTGTTGGGCGGCGCGCGAGGTCTCGGCGACGGCGTCGTTGACGCCGGCGATGTTGTCGGCGACCACCTTGGTGCCCTCGGCGGCGCGCGAGACGTTGCGGGCGATCTCGGCGGTCGACGCGCCCTGTTCCTCGACCGCGGCGGCGATCGCCGAGGTGTAGCTGTCGACCTCTTCCATGATGTGGGCGATCTCGCCGATCGCGGTGACGGCCTCGCCGGTGGTCACCTGGATCGCGCCGATGTGGGCGGAGATCTCCTCGGTCGCCTTGGACGTCTGGTTGGCGAGCGTCTTGACCTCGGCCGCCACCACCGCGAAGCCCCGACCCATCTCGCCGGCCCGCGCCGCCTCGATGGTGGCGTTGAGGGCGAGCAGGTTGGTCTGTTCGGCGATGTCGCGGATCAGGCCGACCACCGCGCCGATCTTGCCGGCGGCCTGTTCCAGTTCGGCGACGGTGTGGTTGGTGGTGCGCGACACGTGCGCCGCCTTGCCGACCACGTCGGTGGTGCGCGACACCTGACGCGCGATCTCGTCGATCGACTGCATCAGTTCCTCGCCCGCCGACGACACGGTGAGCACGTTGGAGGAGGCCTCCTGCGAGGCGTGGGCGGCGCCGTCGGCGCGCTGGGCGGTCGCCGCGGCGGTTCCCGTCAGCGCCTCGGCGGTGGTCGACATCGACCGCATCTCGTCGCCGACGGTGGACAGGAGGTCGGCCGAGCGGCGGCGGAAGTCGGCGATCAGTCCGTCGATGCGCGCCTCGCGGGCGTGCTTGGCCCGTTCCGCCGCTTCACTGTCGGCCTGCAGCGAGCGCCGTTCGCGCTCCTGGTCGCGGAACACCACCACCGAGCGCGCCATCTCGCCGATCTCGTCGCCGCGTTCGGTGTCGAGGTGGACGTCGAGCTCGCCGTGGCCGAGCGCCACCATCGCCTCGCGGACCGCCGCGAGCGGACGGGTGACCGAGCGCACCACGAAGAAGGCGATGGCGCCGACGCCGATCGCGAAGGCGAGCGAGAACAGGCCCGATTTCACCGCGATCGACCAGAACTGCGTCTCGATGTCGTCGATCCACATGCCGGACCCGATCACCCAGCCCCAATCCTTGAAGGCGATGACGTAGGAGAGCTTCGGCAGCGCCTCGGTCGCACCCGGCTTGGCCCAGCGATAGGACACCGCGCCCTGGCCCTCGCGGGCGGCGAGGTCGTTCATCTCGCGGAACAGGTACTTCCCGTCCGGATCCCGCATCTGGTAGCCGTCGGTGCCGCGGACCTTATCGGAGGGATGGACCAGGATCTTGCCGTCGGTGGTCTGCACGAACACGTAGTTGGTGTCGTCGTAGCGCAGCTTGCCGATCTCGGTGGCGGCGACGGACTTGGCTTGGTCGAGCGAGATCTCGCCGCGCGCGGCGCGTGCCTCGGCGTCGTTCGCGGCGCTGGCCGCCATTTCGACGACGCGACGCAACTCCTCGATCTTGCCCTGATAGAGGGTGCTGTGGACCGACCACAGGCCGAGCGCCGTCACCGTGAGCAGACCGACGACCGCGAGACCGGCGACGAGGAAGAGGCGGAAGGACAGTCCGCTGAACTTGGGCGTCATTTCGAAGACCTTCGCGAGCAGGGGATCGACCCGGCACGGCCGTCTTCACGCGGGTTTCACGCACCGGTGGTCGGACGCCCCGTCTTCCGGCTCGAAAGGGCAGGCGGATTCGTCGCGACTGATGAGAATGGAAGCAGCCGCAACTTAACAAATCGCCAATTCGCAGATGTCCCTTTGTCGGAAAGACGAAATTTCACGGTCACTCGCAATAAACCGAGAAGACGACGACGGCCGAAACGATTCGGCCGTGTCTCCGCTCGACGGGCATCGGGTCAGGCCTGCCCGAACGGCTCGCCGTGACCGATCACTCGACGGACGCCGAGATGGCGCGCTCTGACCGCCCGCTCGACGTCGTCGATCGCCGCATGCAGTTCGGCGATGCCGAGACCCGGCGCCGCCCGACAGTGGAAGTTGACGATCACGCCCTCCTCGGTCGCCCGCGCGCGGACGTCGTGGACCTCCGAGACGATGCCGCCGCGCCGTGCCGCCGCCTCCAGATCGCCGCGGATTTCGGCGAGCGAGGCCTCGTCGAGATCGAGCCCGTCCAGCCGATCGACGGTGATCGGCTCGATGTGGGTCTCCACCTCGGCGCCCGGTCCGAGCTCCGCCGCGATCGCCTGCTCCAGCCGAGTGGCGACGACGTGGGCATCGGCGAGCGCCATCCGCCCGTCGACCTCGAGGTCGAAGGACACCGAGACCCGCTCGTCGGCGAGCCCCTGCACCGTCACGTGATGGACGGCGAGGCCGAGATTGCGGGCGACGACGAGGATCCGGTCGTGCATCGTCTCGTCGTCGAGGGCGCGCGGATGGGCGACGATGGCGATGTCGACCTCCGGCATCGCCGCCGTCACCGCCGCCGCCACCCGGGCCTTGATCGCCGCCATGTCCTCGAGCGAGCGGATGCGGCTGACCGCGACGTCGAGATCGACGAACACGTTGGCGCCCGACGGCCGCGCCCGGACCCGCTCGATCGCCACGACTCCGGTGATCGTCTGGGCGATGTCGGAAATGTGCTCGGCGACGCCGTCGGGGGCGGCGTCCATCAGCGAATCGATGGTGCGCTTGCCGAGTCGCCAGCCGGCGAGGCAGACGAAGGCGGAGACGCCGATCGCCGCCAGCGCGTCGCCGAGCGGGAAGCCGTACCAGACGAAGCCGAGGCCGACGAGCACCACCGCCGAGCTCAGCATGTCGGAGGAGAAGTGCAGCGCGTCCGCCTCCAGCGCCTGACTGCCGGTCGCCTCCGCGACCTTCTTCAGGTTCCGCGCCCGGAAGTAGTCGACGACGATCGAGGCGATCACCACCGCCACCGCCGCCAGCGACGCCTCCGGCTCGCCGCCGTGACCGAGAATGCGCTGGATCGCCTCCCAGATGATCCACCCCGAGGCGAGGAACAGCAGGCCGGTCTCCACCAGCGCCGCCACGCTCTCGATCTTGGCGTGACCGTAGTGATGCAGCTCGTCGGCCGGTTCCTCGGCGATGCGCACCGCGAACCACGTCATCACCGTCGCGCCGACGTCGAGCAGGCCGTGGATCGCCTCCGACAGCAGACCGAGCGAGCCGGTCATCACCGCCACGATCGCCTTGGCGATGGTCAGCCCGGTGCTCGCCACGATCGAGCTCAGCGCCGCCGCCTCCTTCTGTTCGGCATGCACCGAACGCTGTTCGTCCTGAGAGGCATTCTCATTGTTCGTCATGGACTTGCTCGCATCGCAGAGGGTTCGGCGCCTCGTTCCTAGGCGTCTCCGTCGTCGATCGCAAGAGGTGGGGGTGACGCGCGGACCCTCTTGTCGAGAACCGCCGCGACCGTCGATAATGCGGTGCGAAAGGATGTGCGCGTGGTCGACGTCTCCCTGACCATTCTGGTGATCGACGAGAACCCGGTGCGCAGCGCCATCCTCGAGGAGGGGCTGCGCGACGCCGGGTTCACCGACGTCGTGCGTCTCGACACCACGCACGAGCTGCTGCGCCGCATCTATCAGATCGATCCGGACGTCATCCTGATGGATCTCGCCAATCCCTCGCGCGACGTGCTGGAGCAGATGTTCCAGGTGTCGCGCATGGTGAAGCGGCCGGTCGCCATGTTCGTCGACCGCTCCGACACCGCGATGATCGAGGCCTCGGTCGACGCCGGCGTCTCCGCCTACATCGTCGACGGTCTCCGCAAGGAGCGGGTGAAGCCGATCCTCGACATGACGGTGTCGCGCTTCAACGCCTTCGACCGTCTCACCCGCGAGCTCGATCAGGCCCGCACCGAGCTCGCCGAACGCAAGCTGATCGAGCGCGCCAAGGGCATTCTGATGAAGTCGCGCGGCGTCGGCGAGGACGAGGCCTACGCCCTGCTGCGCAAGACCGCGATGAACGAGAAGAAGAAGCTCGCCGAGATCGCCCAGTCGGTGGTCACCGCGGCGCAATTGTTCGGATGAGGGCGGAAATGACGGACGAGGCGTCGACGATGGCGGCGGAGCGGAGGACATGATGAGCGATTCCGTGCTCGACCTCGTGCGTCCGCGGGAGCCGGCGCGGTCGCTGGAGCGACTGCGGATCGGCTTCATCCCGCTGGTCGACTGCGCCCCGCTGGTGGTCGCCCGCGATCTCGGCTTCGCCGAAGCCGAGGGCCTCGCCCTCGATCTCGTCCGCGAGACCTCGTGGGCCAACATCCGCGACCGCATCGTGCTCGGTCATTTCGACGCGGCCCATCTGTTGGCGCCGATGCCGGTCGCCGTCCGCCTCGGCATCGGCCATCTGGAGGCGCCGATCGTCGTGCCCTGGGTGTTGAACCACGGCGGCAACTCGATCGCGGTCTCGGCGGCGCTGTGCGCCGCGATCGGCGAGCGGGGCGGCATCGAGGACCCCGCCGCCGTCGGCGCGGCGTTGCGCCGGGTGGTGCGGGCACGGGCCGAGCGGGGCGAACCGCCGCTGACCCTCGCCTCGGTCCACCCGTTCTCCTGCCACGAACACCAGTTGCGCTATTGGCTCGCCGCCTCCGGCGTCGATCCGGACGTCGACGTCCGGCTCGGCGTGGTGCCGCCGCCCTACATGGTCGACGCCATGACCGCCGGCATGGTCGATGGCGCCTGCGTCGGCGCCCCCTGGCCGAGCCTGTCGGTGGAGGCCGGCGTCGGCCGCATCCTGCTGTCGACCGGCGCGCTGTGGCCGGCGACGCCGGAGAAGGTGCTCGGCGTGCGCGAGCAATTCGCCGAACGCCGCCCCGAGGCGCTCGCTGCCTTGCTGCGCGCCCTCGATCGGGCCGGCGCCTGGATCGAGGATCCGGCCAATCGTCCGGCCTTGGCCGCGCTCCTGGCGCGCCCCGAGGTGGTCGGGGTGGCGGAGGCGGTGGTGATGCGCTCGCTCTCCGGCGAGATCGTGCCGGCGCCCGGCGCCGAGCCGGTCCGCCTCGCCGATTTTCTGCGCTTCCACGGAATGGGGCCGAACGGGCCGATCAACCGCCCGCGGCTCGCCGACGGCCTGTGGTTTTCGGCGCAGATGCTGCGCTGGGGCCAGTTCGCCGATCGCGCCCGCGCCTTCGCCGCCGCCCGCGCCGCCTTCGCGCCGACCGTCCACGACGCGGTGTTCGGCCCGCCCGCGACGGCGCCGAGCGACGAGGTCCACCCCTTCGATGGGGCGGTGTTCTCCGCCGCCGCGCCGGAGGATTGGCTCGATCGTCATCCTCGGCCGGCGGCGCCGGGTGTGTGACGGACGCCACAGCGGCGCGGTCGCGTAGCCCGTTGCGAAATTTCGGATTGTCGCGGCCCGGTCGTTCCGGCTATCGCGGAGGAACCGGCGAGAGTCGACTCTCGCCGGTTTCGATTCTCTCCGCCACCCAGCGAGGACCGACCGTATGCGCGCCGCCCGCCTCTCCCGTCTCGCTCTCGGCGCCGCCCTGCTCGCCGCGGCGTCGTCTGTCGCGGGAGCCGTCGACGGTCCGACGGAGACGCTGAAGACGCTCTATCGCGTCGCCCTGTCGGCGGATATGTGCGGCTTCCCGATCGCCCAGCGCCAGTCGGAGGCGCTCGGCCGCGCCATGAACCGCGCCCTCTCCGAGAGCGGCCTCGACCCGGACGCCGCCGATCGCCTCTATCTCGACGTCGACGAGGCGCTGGAGGCGGAAGGCTGGGACAAGATCTGCGCCGCGAACGGCGAATGGGCGCGCAGCTGGAACGCCCTGCTCGCCGCCAACGGCAAGTGATCGATCGGCTCACCCGCCGTCGAAGAATCCCGGTCCCTGCCCGAGCACCTTCTCGTCGATCTCGCCGATCGCCCGGCGGTCCTTGTCGGGATAGTCGAACAGTTTCAGGACGTGGCGGATCACGTTGAGCTTGAGACGGCGCTTGTCGTTGCCGAGCACGATCGTCCACGGCGCCCGGTCGGTGTGGGTGGTCTCCAGCATGCGGTCGCGGGCGCGGGTGTAGTCGTCGTATTTGCCGATCGCCGCCATGTCGACGTCGGAGATCTTCCAGATCTTGAGCGGATCGTGGCGGCGGTCGTGGAAGCGGGAGAGCTGCATCTCCCAGCCGACCTCCAGCCAGAACTTCACCAGTGTGATGTTCTCGGCGATCAACAGATCCTCGAAGCGCGGCGTCTCGGCGAGGAAACGCTCGGTCTCCTCGCCCGTGCAGAAGCCCATCACCCGCTCGACGCCGGCGCGGTTGTACCAGGAGCGGTCGAACACCACGACCTCGCCGCTGGTCGGCAGATGGTGGACGTAGCGCTGGAAGTACCATTGCCCGTGCTCGACGTCGCTCGGCTTGGGCAGCGCCACCACCCGGGTGCGGCGCGGGCTCATGTATTGCCGCAGCGCCCCGATCGCCGAGCCTTTGCCGGAGGCGTCGCGCCCCTCGAACACCACCACGATCTTCCGCCCCTCGGCGATCGCCCAGGTCTGCAGCTTGACCAACTCGATCTGCAGGCGCTTCAACGTTTCGTCGAATTCCTTCTCGTCGAGCGGCGCGCCGTGCGGATAGTCGCCCGAGGCGAAGGCGGCGTCCTTCACCCAATCGGGCAGTTTCGGATCGGCGAGGTCGAAGCGGCGGGAATGATCCGAATTGCCGGATCGAGACTTCTTCTTCTCGTCTTGGTGCGAGGCCATTCTGTGATCTCCGATTCGCCGGCCGCGACGCGTCGCGACCGGCCCGAGCCTAGCACCGCGCGACGCGCGTGGGGCGCGCGATGCGTCGGGGGATGTCCTCCGCGCCGAGAAGGGAACGAGGCGTGACGAGCATCGAGGATCCGCCGGAGGAGGGCACCGCGCCCACCGCGACCGGAACCGGAGGACCATCCGGTCGTCTGCTGCTGTTCTGCCTGCTGGCGATCGTGCTGTCGCTCGGGGCGGTCGCCGTCTATTCGGTGCCGACCCCGGTCGCCGCGGCGGCGGCG
>JAAYVT010000312.1 GCA_012517025.1 Phyllobacteriaceae bacterium
CTTCGACCAACAGCCAGAAGAGTTCCCAGGACATGGCGCAACACCGTCGGTCAGGCGGATCCCCGGAGACGCGGAGACGAGACGATCCGCGACGATCGGCCGGCCTGCCTCCCGCGGTCGTCGCGGGAGGCACTGCTCGGTCGTGAGGAGAGCGATCTCAGATCGCCGGATCCTTGACTTCGGCCGGCGTGTCGAACTCGACGCCGAACCACTTCTTCTGCAGCTTGCCCATGCGTCCGTCGGCCTTGATCTTGCCCATGGCGGCGGCGACCGCGTCGTTGAGCGTCGCATACTCGGGCGCGGCGTTCTCCGGGAAGCCGAAATAGGTCTTCACGCCGAAGGGCGGCAGCACGACTTCGAACACCGGGCTGGTCTGCGCGACGAAGGCGATGTTGGGCAGCGAATTGGCGACCGCCGCGATGCGGCCGGCGGCGAGGTCGGCATAGGCTTCGTTGAAGCCGATGTATTCCTTCACCTCGCCCTGCTTCGGCAGCTTCTTGACCAACTCCTGCAGCTGGGTCAGCTGCACCGTCGCCTTGCCGGCGCCGGTCGGCTTGCCGGCGATGTCCTCCGGTTTCATGATCGAGGTGTCGCCCTTCTTCTTCAGGATGGCGACGGTGGCATCGGCGATCGGCGGCGAGAACTTGTAGCGCTCGAGACGCTTCTTGGTGATGGTCGCCGGGCCGGCGACGATGTCGAACTTGCCGGCCTCGAGGCCCGGCAGCACGCCGTCCCACGGCAGCGCCACCCACTCGATCTTGACCCCCATCTCCTTGCCGATCTCCTCGAAGAGATCGACGTTGAGACCGACGTGCTTGCCCTTGTCGATGAAGTCGAAGGGGGCGAATTCGGTCTCGGTCCCGACCTTGAGCACGCCCGCCTTCTTGACGTTGTCGAGCACGTCGGCGGAAGCCGCCGACGACAGCGCCGTACCGCAGAGAGCGGTCGTCGCCAGGGCCAAGGACCAGTTGATGAGTGCACGCCTGTTCATGTGTCCGCTCTCCGCAGGGTTCGCTTCGACGTAGCGACAAGGCTCGCTGCCTTTGTCTAGACATAATGCACATCAGGGCGAACCCCGATGTCAACAGCCGCCGAGGTGGGCACCGCCCATCACTGCACAAAGTTTCGGCATACGCAATTCACCGGAAGGGTTTGCTTTCGCGCTCGACAATTCTCGCGAGCGTCGCCCGCCATCCCGCCTCCACCGCGTCGCGCGCCACGTGGCGTCCGCCGCGGACGACCGGCCGACCGCCGGCCCAGACGTCGCGAACCGGATTTCCGGCGGCCGCGAAGATCCAGGAGTCGAGCACCGCGTCCGCCGTCCGCCCGAAGAGCGCCGGATGGCCCGCATCGAGGGCGACGAAATCGGCCGGCGCCCCGACCGCGATCCCCGCGACGCCGCGTCCGAGCGCCGCCGCCCCGCCCGCGACCGCGTTGTCGAACAGGGCGCGGCCGGTCGATTTCGGCGGCGTCGCCAATCGGTTGCGGGCGCGATCGCGCAGCCGCTGCGACTGTTCGAGCAGGCGCAGTTCCTGCGGCAGCGAGATCAGCACGTTCGAATCGGAGCCGACGCCGAAGCGTCCGCCACATCCCACGAAGTCGGTCGCCGGGAAGATCCCGTCGCCGAGATCGGCCTCCGTGATCGGGCAGAGCCCGACGACGGCCCGCGCAGCCGCCATCCGGGCGATCTCCGCCTCGCCGACGTGGGTGGCGTGGACGAGACACCAGTTCGCCCCGACCTCGACCAGATCCATCAGCCGATCGACCGGCCGCCGGCCGGTGGCGGCGAGGCAATCCTCGACCTCGGCGGTCTGCTCTGCGACGTGGATGTGGACCGGGCCGGAGCCGTGGCGGGCGACGAGTTCGACGAGTTCGTCCGGCCCGACGGCGCGCAGCGAATGCGGCGCGATGCCGATCCGCCCGCCCGGCAGACGGGCGACATGGGCCGCCGCCGCCTCGACCAGTCGCGAGAACCCGTCGAGGTCGGTGACGAAGCGGCGTTGCCCCTCCCCGGTCGGACGGCCGCCGAAGCCGCCGTGCGCATAGAACACCGGCAGCAGCGTCAACCCGATCCCGGTCGCCTCGGCCGCGCGCACCACCGCCGCCGACATCTCGGCCGGATCGTCGAAAGCGCCGCCGTCGGGACGATGGTGGACGTAGTGGAATTCGGCGACCCCGGTGAAGCCGCTCTCCAGCATCTCGATCTGGCCGAGCGCGGCGATCGCTTCGAGGTCCTCCGGCAGGATGGTCCGGGCGAAGCGGTACATCTCCTCCCGCCAGGTCCAGAAATGGTCGCTCGCCCCCTCGCCGCGCCGCTCGGTGAGGCCGGCGAAGCCGCGTTGGAAGGCGTGGCTGTGGAGATTGCCGACACCGGCGACGACGACGCCGGCGACCCGTTCGTCGTCCGGCGAAGGCTCGCCCCCGACCTCGACGGCGGTGACGACGCCGCCCGCGTGGGTGACGAGCACGTCGTCGCGCCACCCCTCCGGCAGGAGCGCGCGTTCGAGGATCAATCGCTGCGACACGGGGCGTTTCTCCATCCGTCGAAAATATGTCTAGGCATATTGACAGGGCCGGGAACGTCTCGCAACCTTGTCCTCGAAGCTCGAGGAACCGGCGGCGACGTCGGTCGGATGCGATCCTTCCTCCGTCGGGAGGCGCGGTCGAGAGGCACTTCATGAACGCCGGAACCATGAACGCCGACACACGCTACGACACGATCTGGACCGACGCCCGTCTCGCGACGATGGCGCGCGGCGCGGCGGGGCTCGGGATCGTCGAGGACGGCGTGGTGGCGGCGCGCGACGGTCGCATCGCCTTCGCCGGACCGCGCGCCGATCTGCCGCCCGGCGATGCCGCGAAGGTCGTCGACTGCGGCGGGCGCTGGATCACCCCCGGCCTCGTCGACTGCCACACCCACCTCGTCTTCGCCGGCAACCGGGCCGGCGAATTCGAACGCCGTCTCGCCGGTGCGACCTATGCCGAGATCACGGCGGCCGGCGGCGGCATCGCCGCGACCGTCGCGGCGACCCGCGCGGCGAGCGAGGACGACCTCGTCGCATCCGCTCTCCCCCGTCTCGACCGGCTGCTCGCCGACGGCGTCACCACGGTCGAGATCAAATCCGGCTACGGGCTCGACCTCGACGGCGAGCGCCGCTCGCTCGCCACCGCCCGCCGTCTCGGCCGGGAGCGAGACGTCCGCGTCACCACGACGTTTCTCGGCGCCCATGCGCTGCCGCCCGAGGCGAAGGGCGACACCGACGCCCACATCGAGGCCGTCGTCGCGATGCTCCCCACCCTCGCCGCCGAACGGCTGGTCGACGCCGTCGACGCCTTCTGCGAGGGGCTGGCCTTTTCTCCCGATCAGGTCGCCCGTGTCTTCGAGGCGGCCCGGGCGCTCGGCCTGCCGGTGAAGCTCCACGCCGATCAACTCTCGAACCTCGGCGGCGGCGGCCTCGCCGCCCGCTTCGGCGCGCTCTCGGCCGACCACCTCGAATGGACCGACGAGGCGAGCGTCGTCGCGATGGCGCGAGCCGGAACGGTGGCGACGCTGCTGCCCGGCGCCTTCTATTTCTTGCGCGAAACCAAGCTGCCGCCGATCGACCGCTTCCGCGCCCACGGCGTGCCGATGGCGGTCTCGACCGACTGCAACCCCGGCACCTCGCCGGTGACCTCGCTGCTGCTCACCCTGAACATGGCGGCGACCTGCTTCCGGCTGACCGTCGAGGAATGCCTTCTCGGCGTCACCCGCCACGCCGCCGCCGCGCTCGGGCTTTCCGACGAGATCGGCACGCTGGAGCCCGGCAAGGCCTGCGATCTGGCGATCTGGTCGATCGACCGTCCCGCCGAACTCGTCTGGGCGCTCGGCGCCCTTCCCCTTCACGCCCGCATTCGAGGTGGACGATGACCGAACCCGTGATCCTGACCCCCGGCGCGGCGCGCCTCGCCGATTGGGCCGCGATCCTCGACGGCGCCCCCGTCGCCCTCGACCCCACTGCCTTTCCCGCGATCGAAGCCGGCGCCGCGGCGATCTCCGCCATCCTGGCGAAGGGCGAGCCGGTCTACGGCATCAACACCGGCTTCGGCAAACTCGCTTCGGTCCGCATCGCCGACGAGGATCTCGCCAAGCTCCAGCGCAATCTGGTGATTTCGCACGCGAGCGGCGTCGGCGAACCGCTCGCCCCTTCGATCACCCGCCTGATGATGGCGTTGAAGCTCGCCAATCTCGGCCAGGGCGCCTCCGGCGTCCGCCCCGCCACGGCGCGGCTGATCGAGGCGATGCTGGCGCGCGGCGTCACACCGGTGGTGCCGGCGCAAGGCTCGGTCGGCGCCTCGGGCGATCTCGCACCCCTCGCCCACATGACCGCCGCGATGATCGGCGTCGGCGAGGCGGTCTTCCAAGGCGAACGCCTACCGGCGGCCGAAGCGCTCGCCCGGGCCGGGCTCGAGCCTGCCGTCCTCGGCCCGAAGGAGGGCCTCGCCCTCCTCAACGGCACCCAGTTCTCGACCGCCAACGCCCTCGCCGGCTTCTTCGCGGCCGAGCGGCTGTTGCGCGTCGGCCTCGTCGCCGGCGCCTTGACCACCGATGCCGCCAAGGGCTCCGACGGGCCCTTCGATCCCCGCATCCATGCGCTGCGGCGGCAGCCCGGCCAGATCGAGACCGCCGCCGCCCTGCGCGCCTTGATGGCCGGTTCGGCGATCCGGGCGAGCCACGTCGCCGGCGACGACCGCATCCAGGATCCCTATTGCCTGCGCTGCCAGCCGCAGGTGATGGGCGCCGCGCTCGACATCCTGCGCTCGGTCGCAGCGACCCTGGAGACCGAAGCCAACGGCGTCACCGACAATCCGCTGATCTTCGCCGATCCCACCGGCGACGCCCACGAGGCGATCTCGGGCGGCAACTTCCACGCCGAGCCGGTCGCCTTCGCCGCCGACATCACGGCGCTGGCGCTCTGCGAGATCGGCTCGCTCGCCGAGCGGCGGATTTCGATGCTGGTCGATCCGGTGCTGTCGCGCCTGCCGGCCTTCCTGACGCCGCGCCCCGGCCTCAACTCCGGCTTCATGATCCCGCAGGTGACAGCCGCCGCTCTCGTCTCCGAGAACAAGCAGATGGCGCATCCGGCGAGCGTCGATTCGATCCCGACCTCGGCCAACCAGGAAGACCACGTCTCGATGGCCGCGCACGGCGCCTATCGGCTGCACCGCATGGCCCGCAACGTCGCCAACGTGCTGGCGATCGAGTTGCTCGCCGCCGCGCAGGGCTGCGATTTCCTCGCCCCGCTGACCTCCTCCGCGCCGCTCGAAGCCGTGCGCGCCGCGCTCCGGGCGAAGGTGCCGGCGCTCGCCGACGACCGCTTCTTCGCCCCCGACATCGCCGCGATCACCGATCTCGTGACGAGCGGCGCGATCGAGGCGGCGGTCGGGTCGCCGGCGCTGCCCTCGATTTCGGAGGCACGTCGATGACCACGTCCGACTTCGTCGTGATCGAACGGGGCGAGGCCCCACTTCTCCTGTCGATGCCGCATGTCGGCACGGCGCTTCCGGGCGACTTCGAACGGCGCTTCGTCTCGCCCTGGCTCGCCCGGCGCGATGCCGATTGGCACGGCGAAAAGCTCTACGGCTTCGCCCGCGACCTCGGCGCGACGATCGTGCGCACCACCGTGTCGCGCTCGGTGATCGACCTCAATCGCGACCCGTCCGGCGTCTCGCTCTATCCCGGTCGGGCGACGACCGGGCTCTGCCCGCTCGACACCTTCGACGGCGAACCGCTCTACCGCCCCGGCGAGGAGCCGGACGACGCCGAGATCGCACGGCGGCGCGCCGACTGGTTCGCCCCCTATCACGCGGCGCTCGCCGAGGAGATCGCGCGGCTGCGGCAGATCCATCCGAAGATCGTCCTCTACGACTGCCACTCGATCCGCTCGACCATCCCGCGGCTCTTCCCCGGCCTCTTGCCGCAGTTCAACCTCGGCACCAACTCGGGCGCCGCCTGCGCTCCGGCGCTGACGGCGGCGATCGCGGCCCCTTGCGCGGAAAGCCGCCTCGGCCACGTCGTCGACGGCCGCTTCAAGGGCGGCTGGATCACCCGCCACTACGGTCGCCCCGAGACCGGGGTGCACGCGATCCAGATGGAACTCGCCATCCGCGGCTATCTGCCCGAACCCGAGACGATCGACGAGAGCACCTGGCCGATCGCCTTCGACCCCGACTTCGCCGCGCCGCTCGCCCGAACCCTCCGCGCCGCGCTCGACGGCGCGCTCGCCTTCGCCCGCTCCGACCGCTGATCTCTCACGCCTCCGAGGACCCGACATGACCCGCATCGACAACGAACGCATCGTGCGCGCCCCGCGCGGGCCGGAGCTCTCGGCCCAGAGCTGGCTGACCGAAGCACCGCTCCGCATGCTGATGAACAACCTCGACCCCGACGTCGCCGAACGTCCGGGCGAACTCGTCGTCTACGGCGGCATCGGCCGCGCCGCACGCAATTGGGAGTGCTTCGACCGCATCGTCGAAACCCTGCGCCGGTTGAAGGCGGACGAGACCCTGCTGATCCAGTCCGGCAAGCCGGTGGGTGTGTTCCGCACGCATGCCGACGCGCCCCGGGTGCTGATCGCCAATTCCAACCTGGTGCCGCATTGGGCGAATTGGGAGCACTTCAACGAGCTCGATCGCAAGGGTCTGATGATGTACGGCCAGATGACGGCCGGCTCGTGGATCTACATCGGCGCCCAGGGCATCGTGCAGGGCACCTACGAGACCTTCGTGGAGGCCGGGCGCAAACACTTCGGCGGCTCGCTCGCGGGCAAGTGGATCCTGACCGGCGGTCTCGGCGGGATGGGTGGCGCTCAGCCGCTCGCCGCGACGATGGCCGGTGCGTCGTGCATCGCCGTCGAGTGCCAGCCGAGCCGTATCGATTTCCGCCTGCGCACCGGCTACCTCGACACCAAGGCCGACACCATCGACGAGGCGATGGCGATCCTCGAGAAGTCGCTGAAGGACGGCAAGCCGGTCTCGATCGGCCTCCTCGGCAACTGCGCCGAGATCCTGCCGGAGATGAAGCGGCGCGGTATCCGTCCGGACTTCCTGACCGATCAGACCTCGGCGCACGACCCGGTCAACGGCTACCTGCCGGCCGGCTGGACGCTCGAGGAGTGGTTCGCCCGCCGCGAAAGTGATCCGAAGGGGGTGGCGAAGGCCGCCCGCGCCTCGATGGCGGTGCACGTGCAGGCGATGCTCGACTGGTTCCACGACGGCGTGCCGACCACCGATTACGGCAACAACATCCGCCAGATGGCCTTCGACGAGGGCGTCGCCGACGCCTTCGCCTTCCCCGGCTTCGTGCCGGCCTACATCCGCCCGCTGTTCTGCCGCGGCGTCGGCCCGTTCCGTTGGGCGGCGCTCTCCGGCGACCCGGAGGACATCTACAAGACCGACGCCAAGGTGAAGGAGCTGATCCCGGACGATCCGCACCTGCACAACTGGCTCGACATGGCGAGAAGCCGCATCCACTTCCAGGGCCTGCCGGCGCGGATCTGTTGGGTCGGCCTCGGCGATCGTCACCGCCTCGGCCTCGCCTTCAACGAGATGGTCGCCAAGGGCGAGGTGAAGGCGCCGATCGTCATCGGCCGCGATCACCTCGATTCGGGCTCGGTCGCCTCGCCGAACCGCGAGACCGAGGCGATGATGGACGGCTCGGATGCCGTCTCCGACTGGCCGCTGCTCAACGCGTTGCTCAACTGCGCCTCGGGGGCCACCTGGGTGTCGCTGCATCACGGCGGCGGCGTCGGCATGGGCTATTCGCAGCACGCCGGCATGGTGATCGTCGCCGACGGCACGCGCGAGGCCGCCGTCCGGCTCGGGCGCGTGTTGTGGAACGATCCGGCGACCGGCGTGATGCGCCATGCCGACGCCGGCTACGACATCGCCCGCGACTGGGCCCGCGAGAAGGGCCTCGATCTGCCGGGGATCCTCGGATGAGCGAGCCGACGCCTTCGACCGGACGCCCGCTCGACGGCGTCCGCATCCTCGACTTCACCCGCGTCCTGTCCGGCCCCTACGCCACCTCTCTCCTCGCCGATCTCGGCGCCGAGGTGATCAAGGTCGAGAGCCCCGGTGGCGACGACTATCGCCACGTCGGCCCCTTCCTCGACGACGGCGCCTCGGCGATCTTCGAGGCGGTCAATCGCGGCAAACGCGGCGTCGTGCTCGACCTCGGCCGGGTCGAGCATCGCGCGCTCGCCCAGGCGCTCGCGGCGAGCGCCGACGTGGTCGTCGAGAACTTCCGCCCCGGCGTCGCCGACAAGCTCGGCATCGGCTGGGAGGCGCTGTCGGCCGCCAATCCCCGGCTGGTCGTCGCCTCCGTCTCCGGCTTCGGCCAGAGCGGCCCGGACGCCCGCCGGCCCGCCTACGACATCGTCGTGCAGGCGCTCTCCGGGCTGATGCACGTCACCGGCGAGCCGGAGGGCGAACCGACGCTCGTCGGCGAATCGATCGCCGACGTCGTCTCCGGCCTCTTCGCCGCGCTCGGCATCGTCGCCGCGCTGCACGAGCGGGCCGCGACCGGGGTCGGCCGACGGATCGACGTGTCGATGTTCGATTCGCTGATGGCGCTTCAACCGCTGGTCGTCGCCCGCTGCCTCGCCTCCGGTGTCGCGCCGATGCGGGTCGGCAACCGCCATCCGCTGTCCGCCCCCTTCGGCGCCTTCCGCGCCCGCACCGGGTCCTTCGTGGTCGCGGTGCTCAACGAGAAGCTCTTCTCGGCGCTCTGCGACACGATGGGCCGGCCGGACCTCGTCGCCGATCCCCGCTTCGGCTCCGACCCCGATCGGCTCGCCCACGAGGCCGCGCTGCGCGCCGCAATCGAGGCTTGGGCCGCCGACCTCGCCGCCTCCGACGCCGTGGCGCGACTGGTGGCGGCCGGGGTGCCGGCGGCGGAGGTCGCCGACACGATCGCCGCACTCGACGGCGCGACGGCGCGCGGGCGTCCGGTCACCCAGGTCGCGCGCCGGGCCGACGGGACCGTCCGCGCCGTCCCCGAACAACCGATCCGCTTCGACGGAGCGCCGCGCGGCACCACCCCGGCGGCGCCGCTTCTCGGCGAGCACGACGATCTGCTCGCCGATCCCTCGTCCGCCTGGAGCCCCCGGAGACCCGACCGATGAGCCGCATCCACGCCGACCCCACCATCCTCACCGGCGTCGAAGCCTTCGCCCGCGAAGTGCTGGCCCCCATGGCCGCCGAGATCGACGAGACCGGCCGTTTCGCCGGCGTCCATCTGCCGAAGCTCGCGGAGATGGGGCTGATGGGCCTCAATCTCGCGGCGGAGGACGGCGGTCTCGGGGTCGACGCCTGGACGATCTTCGAGGCGACGGCGATCGTCGCCGGCGCCTGCGGTTCGACCGCCTCGATGATCACCGCCCATTGGCTGGCGACCGATTCGATCGTCCACGGCGGCTCCCCGGAACAGCGGGCGCGGTGGCTGCCGCGCGCGGCGGCCGGCGAGATCCTCGGCGCCTTCGGCCTCACCGAGCCCGGCGCCGGCTCCAATCCGGTCGACATGACCACCCGCGCGGTGCGCGAGGGCGAAGGCTGGCGCCTGCACGGCGTCAAACACTTCATCTCCAACGCCGCCCATGCCGACTTCATCGTCGTCTACGCCAAGACCGACCCGACCGCCGGCGCGCGCGGCATCTCCGCCTTCGTGGTCGAGCCGTCGGCCGGCGGGGTGACGATCGGCGGCCCGGAACGCACCATGGGGTTGCGCGGCGGCCACGTCTTCGAGGTCGTGCTCGACTGCCTGGTGCCGGACGAGAACCGCCTCGGCGCGCCGGGCTCGGGGTTCAAGACCGCGTTGAAGACGCTCGACGCCGGCCGGCTCGACATCGCGGCCTGCGCCGTCGGCGTCGCCGAGGCCGCCTTCGCCGCGGCGATCGCCTGGGCCAAGAGCCGGATCGTCGAGGGCCGGCCGATCGCCGAATTCCAGGGCCTGCAATGGAAGATCGCCGACATGGGGCTGGATCTCGCGGCGTCGCGCGGCCTCGCCGACGCCGCGACCGCCAAGCGGGCGAAGGGCGAGCGGTTCTCGACCGAAGCCGCGATGGCCAAGCTGCACGCTTCCGAAATGGCCGGCCGCGTCACCGACGCCGCCCTCCAGATCCACGGCGGATACGGCTACACCCGCGACTTTCCGCTGGAGCGCTGGGCCCGCGACGTGCGCATTCTGCGCATCTACGAGGGTTCGTCGGAGATCCAGCGCAACATCCTGGCGCGGACGCTGCTCGCCTGATCGACGCCGACGCGGCTCTCCCTGCTGCGGGATGCCGCGCTTTGCGGCATGATGCGATTTCGTGCAGGGTGCGGCAGGAGACATCCGGGCCGAGCGAAGGAGACCCCATGCAGGTGCTGCGTCTCGCCGATCTCGTCGCCAAGCCGTGGAAGAACGGCGGCGGCTCGACTCGTGAATATCTGGTCCACCCTCCCGGCGCCGGCGCGGAAGGATTCTTCTGGCGGATCAGCCGGGCGCGGGTCGATCGACATTGCGCCTTCTCGATCTTTCCCGGGATCGATCGCACCCTGAGCGTGGTCGAGGGCGACACCATCGACCTCGGCTTTCGCAACCGCGTCGTCCGTCTCGATCGCACCACCCCGCCCTACCGCTTTCGCGGCGAGGAGACGATCCTCTGCCGCATCCCCGGCCGGGCGATCGAGGATCTCAACGTCATGACCGACCGATCGTATTGGCGCCACGAGGTGACGCGCCGCCGGATCGAGGCGGCGACGGTGCTCGATTTCGCCGGCGATCACGCGCTGGTCGTCGCCGTGTCGGCGCTGTCGGCCGACACGATCGACGGGACGATCGACCTCGCCGCCGGCGACGCGATCCACCTCGACGCCCCCGGCCGCCTCGCGCTCGCCCCGCTCGACCGGCCGGGCGAGGTGCTCGTCGTCCGGCTCGACCACATCGCCACCGCCCGCGCCTGAGATCCACCGGCCGCCGCGCGACGGCGATCTCGGTCGGAGCCGGCATGTCTCACGGGACCGACGGCGGACGGACGAGATCGTCGGCGTGC
>JAAYVT010000029.1 GCA_012517025.1 Phyllobacteriaceae bacterium
CAGCGCCACCATCGCGGCGGAATAGCCGGCGAGCATGGTGCCGTAGGAGACGAAGCCGCGTTGGAGATTGCCGATGCCGGCGCAGGCCGCGATCCAGGCGGCGAGCCCGATCACGAGCAGCCACGGCCGATCGGCGGAGAGCCACACCAGCGAGACGCCGGCGGTGGTGCCGCTGACCGTGCCGGCGAAGCGGAAGAACGCCTTCTCCAGGAGCTGCCCGCGCGACGGCTGCGAGGCGGCCCACACCGACATCCCCGACCACTGCGGATGTTCGAGCCCGAGGGCGGCGGAAAGGGCGAGGGCGAGGCAGGCGGCGACTGCCGTCGGCGCGGCGAAGCGCAGCCGGACGGGATCGAATCCGAGGCGGGTGGCGAGGCTCACGTCGGCTCCCCCGCGTCGGCGAGCCGCGCCAGCGCGGCCTCGATGCGATCGAGCACGGCGTCGGCGCGGGCGAGTTCGGCCGTCTCGACGCCGTCGAGCATCTCGCGCTCAGTGGCGAGCAAGACGGCGCGGATGCGCGTCACCGCAGCCGCGCCGGCACCGGTCAGATGCACGCATTTGGCGCGCCGGTCGGTCGGCTTCGGCCGCCGCTCGACCAGACCGCGGGCGACGAGCGCGTCGATCAGCCGGACGAGGCTGGAATCGTCGAGGCCGCAGCGTTCGGCGAGTTCGTGTTGGGTGACGCCGCCGCCCTCGGCGAGGTGGACGAGCGGCACCCAGGAGGCGTCGGCGAAGCCGGCGCCGCCGAGCGTCTCGTCGAGCCGCCGCCGCCAACGACGGGCGACGCCGACCAGACGGAAGCCGAACCGCGAGACGGGATCGAGAGAGAGGTCCTTCATTCAATTCGTTTGAATGAAAATGATTTCGAATGCAACGAATATCGCTCGCGACCCCTGCGGCCGGTCGGGCCGGACGGGTCGAGCGACGTCCGGCCCTTCCTCTCCTCACGCCGTCGGCAGCTTGTAATCCCGGAAGCGCTCTCGGAGCGTCATCTTCTGGATCTTGCCGGTCGCGGTGTGCGGGATCTCCTCGACGATCACCACGTCGTCGGGCATCCACCACTTGGCGATCTTGTCCTCGTAATAGGCGAGAATGTCTTCCTTGGTCGGGCTGCGCCCCGGCTTCGGCACCACGATCAACAGCGGCCGCTCGTCCCACTTCGGGTGGAAGACGCCGATCACCGCCGCCTCCAACACGTCCGGATGGGCGATCGCCAGATTTTCCAGATCGATGGTCGAGATCCACTCGCCGCCCGACTTGATCACGTCCTTGGCGCGGTCGGTGATCTGCATGTAGCCGTTCGGATCGATGGTGGCGACGTCGCCGGTGTCGAACCAACCCTCGGCGTCGAAGTTCTCTTGGCCCTGGCCCTTGAAGTAGCCGCCGGCGATCGCCGGACCGCGCACCTTCAGCCGGCCGAAGGCCTTGCCGTCGCGCGGACGTTCCTTGCCGGCGTCGTCGGTGATCTTCATCTCGACGCCGAACGGCGGCACGCCCTGCTTGGTCTGGAGGTCGAGCCGCCCCTCGATGTCGAGATCGGCGGTCTCCGGCTTGATCGAGCAGATCGAGCCGAGCGGGCTGGTCTCGGTCATGCCCCAGGCGTGGGCGACGCGGACGTCGTAGACCTTTTCGAACTTCTCGGTCATGGCGCGCGGACAGGCGGCGCCGCCGATCACCACCCGCTTCAGATGGGTCAACCCGACCTTCTTCGCCTCCAGATGCTGCAGCAGCATCTGCCACACCGTCGGCACGGCAGCGGTCAGCGTCACTTTGCCGACCTCGAGCATCTCGTGCACCGAGGCGCCGTCGAGCTTGGCGCCGGGCATCACCAGCGCCGCGCCGACCATCGGCGCGGTGAAGGCGAGCGACCAGCAATTGGCGTGGAACATCGGCACCACCGGCATGATCACGTCGCGCGAGCCGCAGGCGAACATGTCGGCTTGAGACGCTTGGAAGGCGTGCAGCACATTGGAGCGGTGCGAATAGAGCACGCCCTTGGGGTGACCGGTGGTGCCGGAGGTGTAGCACAGGCCGGCGGCGGTGTTCTCGTCGAAGCTCTTCCACGCGAAGTCGTCGTCCGCGTCCTTCAGCCATTCCTCATAGGGAACCGCGTTGGGGAGCGACGTCTTCGGCATGTGCTCGGCGTCGGTCAGCACGATCACCTGCTCGAGCGTCGGCATCTCGGCGATGTATTTCTCGATCACCGGCAGGAAGGTCAGGTCGACGAAGAGGAGGCGGTCCTCGGCGTCGTTGATGATCCACACGATCTGATCGTGGAACAGGCGCGGATTGACTGTGTGGTAGATCGCACCGAGGCCGAGCAACCCGTACCAAACCTCCATGTGCCGCCAAGTGTTCCACGCCAGCGTGGCGACGCGGTCGCCGAGCCGGATGCCGTGCTTCTCCAGTCGCTTCGCAACCTGCAGCGAACGTAAACGCATTTCCGCATAGGTCGTGGTGTGCAGCGGCCCTTCGACCGAGCGCGTCAGCACCGTCCGACCGGGGTGCAGCAACGCCGCGTGATCGATGATCTTGGTACACAGAAGCGGCCAATTCTGCATGGACCCGAGCATGACGTCCTCCCCTCGCTCTTATCGGCACGTCGTTGACGTTGAGGGAAGAATTCTTAAGCGCACGTCACCATCGCTGTCCAGCGCGACTTTCCGGCGAGCGACGGTGCGAGATGCTGCCGCCGCGGGTCGTCGGTAACTCGGCACGACGAAGGTCGGCGACCGGCACGTAAGTGAAATTCCTTCGGACCGAAGCAATTATTCGCCGAAATTCGGAGATTTACGGACTGTGCAAACGAGCAACAGCGGGTGAATATTTGAAATACCGACTGCTCGCAGACACCGCGGCGCCGCAATCGGGGGTCAAATGAGGCTCGACCGTGCCGATCGGGTACCGGTTGCTTCCTCCGATCCCCGACGCCCCGGGCGCGAGAGGCGGAGGGAGTGAAACGCGATCGAGGTTCCAACGATGTCCGACGACAAGTCCCAATCCCCGCAGTATCAGCAACAAGCCGCCTTCCGTGAGCAAGCCGACGCCGTCGAGGCTTCGCACCTGCTCGACGAGCAGTACAAGCCGCTCGGCATTCCCGCGGTGAACGCGGCGATGGCGCAGATGCATTCCAAGATCAAGAAATCCGGCGAGCAGATGGGCTGAGCCCCGTCGCGGCCCGTCGACGCGGTCGGCGGAACGAGGTATCGAGGGGCGCGTTCCTCACGGGGCGCGTCCTCGCCGTTTCGCCCTCCGTCGCGGGTCTCCATGCTCACCATCCACGGTCTCACCGATTCGCACCTCGTCACGGCTGCGATCTCCTCGGCGCCTCCGCCCGAGGGGAGGGCGATCTGGTTCGATCTCCTCGAACCCGAGGAGGACGAGGATCATCTCGTCGAGGAAATGCTCGGGGTCGCGGTCCCGACGCGCGACGAGATGCAGGAGATCGAGGAATCGAGCCGCCTCTACCAAGAGGACGGCACGCTCTACATGACGGCCCTGGTGCCGTTGCTCTTCGATACCGACAATCCGAGGCTGGCGCCGATCACCTTCGTGCTGGCCGGCGACCGTCTGGTGACGGTTCGCTACGATCGACCGC
>JAAYVT010000313.1 GCA_012517025.1 Phyllobacteriaceae bacterium
GGCGCGCGGCACGACCCGGATCGAGACGTCGCAGACGACGACGGCGCGGCGCGGCGGCTGAGAGGCGGCGCCCGGAAGGTCAGTCGCGCGGCGGCCAGACCGGCCGGGCCGGCGGCGGCGCGTTCGGATCGATCGGCGGCGGCTCGACGAACGAGCGGCCGGCGCGATCCTCCACCTCGACCACCCACAGATCGGGATCGAATCGCACCTCGGAGGCGATGCGCGCCTCGACGGCGGCCGGTTCGGCGCGAGCGGCGACGGTCTCGAAACGGCGGTCGTCGGAGGCGTCCTCGTCGACGAGGCTCTGCGGCGCCGGCACGTGGAGATCGATCGTGCCGTCGAGCCGATCCACCACCACCCAGATCGCACCGGCGACCTCGTCGCCGCGCCGGCGCACCACCGCGACGGCGCCGGCGAGATCGGCGCGGCGCAGCAGGGCGGAGACCCAGAAGGCGGACGCGAGACGCACGGGCGGCCTCCGACGGAGATTCAGTGCCGGGTCGGCGCGGGGTCGGGCGGCAGGCGGGAGGCGAGTTGGGCAGTCGGCCGCCCGGTCACCGGCCAACCGTTGTCGGCCTCGAAGCGGCGCACGGCGGAGGCGCAACGATCGTCCCAACGGCCGTCGGCCTTGAGCGGCCCGTAGCCGGCGGCGATCAGGCCGCGCTGGATCCGCTGCAGCCGAACGTCGCCGCCGCTGGCCAGCGGCTCGCGGGCGGCGCGGCGGATCGAGCCGGTGAAGACCGGGGCCTCGACTTCGTCGACCATCGGCAGATCGTCGGCGGTGGAGGCGGCCGGATGGGCGACCGCGTCGGCGACGGCGATGCGCATCGAGGGCGTGCCGCCGTTGGAAACCGGGGTGGTGTCGAGGGCGGCGGAACGGGTGCCGAGGACCGGCGCCGCCTCCACCCGGCGTTGCGGCGCGCCGTCGGCGCGCTTCGGCGCGGAGGTCGGCGCCGCGGGCGTCGAGGCGGTGGTGGTCGGTTCGTTCGGACGCAGGGCGCGGGCGGTGGCGAGCAGGAGATCGCTCGGCTCGCCGGTGACGGGGGCGCCGATGCGACGCTCGAAGGCGCGGATCGCGTCGGCGGTCGCGGGGCCGAGGACACCGTCGAGCGGACCGGCGTAGAGGCCGTGATCGTGCAACGCGACCTGCAGATCCCGCAGAGTACCGATCGAATCGGCCGAGCCGAGCGGACGCGGACGCGGCAACACCGGCGGCAGCGCCGGGGTCGGCGCGACCGGCATGTTCTGCAGCGTCGCCGGTTGGATCGCCGGCTGTGGCTGCGGCATCGGTACGGCGACGGGGCGGGCGTCCTCGATCGGGGCGCGGGTCTGGAACCACGGATGAGGGTGACGCAGCGGCTGATTGGCGAGGGCGTTGCCGACGATCACGCCGATCGTCACCACCGACAACAGCGCGCCCCCCGAGGTGACCGGGTGACGCACCACCGTCTCGGCGAGGCGAATCGGCAGGCTGCCGGGCGACGCGCCGCGTGGGCTCGGCGCGTCGTCCCAGGTCCGGGTGGTGGGGCGGGCGGATTTCGTCATGTCAGGCACGCTTCTGTTCGAGAGGACGCGGCGGCACCGGCGCGGCGAGGTCGACCACACGCGGCTCGGGGCGCTTGCGGCGGCCCTCCTGGGAATCGCACGGCAGGCGGACGGTGACGCAGGTCCCCTCCCCGAGCCGGCTTTCGATCTTCATCGTGCCGCCGTGCAGGCGGGTCAATCCCTTGACGACCGACAGGCCGAGACCGGTGCCCTCGTGGCGACGGTCGTAGCCGGAGTCGGCCTGGACGAAGGGGGTACCGAGGCGCTGGATGTCCTTTTCGGCGATGCCGATGCCGGTGTCGCGGACGAAGAAGGCGACGGCGTCGCCCTCGACGCGGGCCCCGAGGGTGACGGTGCCGCCACGATCGGTGAACTTCACCGCGTTCGACATCAGGTTGATCAGGATCTGCTTGCAGGCGCGGCGATCGGCGAGGAGCTCGGGCAGACGCGGCTGCAGATCGAGGGCGAGGCGCAGGCCGCGTTCCTCCGCCTGCAGCGTCATCAGCTGGCGCACCCCGTCGAGCAGGCTGCAGACGTCGAAGGGCTCGGGCACGACGTCGAAGGTGCCGGCCTCGATCTTCGACATGTCGAGGATGTCGTTGACCACCTGCAACAGGTGCTTGCCCGATTCGTGGATCAGTTCGACGTATTCGCGCTGACGCGGATCGCCGAGCGGTCCGAAGATCTCGGCCGACAGCATCTCCGAGAAGCCGATGATGGCGTTGAGCGGGGTGCGCAGCTCGTGGCTGACGTTGGCGAGGAAGCGGGTCTTGGCGAAGCTCGCCTCCTCGTCGATCTCGCGGGCGCGCAACAGTTCTTCTTCCTGCGCCTTGCGCTCGGTGACGTCGCGGGTGACGGCGACCACCTTGGCGGCGCCGACCAGCGGATCGCGGGCGTCGAGCGGCCGGCAGCGCAGCTCCAGCCACACCCAGCGATGACGGCCGGTCTCGTCGTCGTCGAGGCGGACGCGGAATTCGACGGTGGCGTTGCGGCCGTGCGCGGCGGCTTCCGACAGCGCCGTCAGATAGGCCGGACGATCGCCGACGTGGACCATGTGGAAGAGACCGTCGCCGCGGATGGCGTCCGGCGAGACGCCGAGCACCCGCTCCACCGCCGGGGTGACGAAGACGATCGAGCCGTCGCCGTCGTGGCCGGTGACGATGTCGGAGATGTTCTCGGCGACCAGCCGGAAGTGCTGCCCGCGGCGCTGGGCGATCTCGTCGCCGGTGCGGGCGAGCAGCTCCATGCGCAGGGCGAGACCACCGGCGTAGAGCACGGCGAGGGCGGGCACCATCGCCTTCAGCCCGGAGGCGGCGCCGGCGCCGATCGCCGCCGGCAGATGGCCGGTGACGTCGAGCGCCGCGACGACGGCGAAGGCGAGCGCCGCGAAGCCGAAGGCGAGGCGGGTGACCTCGCGACGGCCGGCCAACGCCGCCTCCATCGGCACGATGCCGAGGGCGAAGAGGGCGTGCGAGGCGAGGCCGCCGGTGAAGAAGGCGATCCAGGCGAGGACGAAGGCGCCGGCGGCGGCGGTGGCGAGCTGGCCGAGGCGCAGGCTGCCGCCGTGCGACACCCACAGCGCGATCGGGGCCGGGGCGAGCAGACCGGCGAGCGCCACCGCCTCGACCAGACCGGTCGGACCGGCGATCACCCACCACAGCGGCACCAAGCCGAGGGCGGCGAGGCCGGCGAACAGGTTGGCCGCGATGAAGGCGCGGTGGCGTCGCCATTCGAGCCGATCGTCGCACGCCCTCGACGGAACGAGGCCGTCGACGAAACGCTCGACGCGCGCGAATGGGCCCTGAAGACGAAACTCGGTCACTCGATCAACTCACCACTGATGTGGGCCGAGGCTCCGCGGAGCGGCGACGGGGGCATGATCGCATCGGCGACTTAACAGCCTGTTGAAGACGGGGGTAGGCGGCGCGGCGAACCCGGGACGCGCGAACGATCGTGATCATGGTGAACGGCCGACTAACGGCGGCACGCGGGAATTCGATCGAATTCGAACGATCGGCTGAACCGGACCTTCAGGCGCCCGGGCATAGGGTGGCGACAGGACGAGACCGCTCGAAAGACCGGTCTCTACGGGTTTCACGGGGAGGCTCGAGATGTTCTTCCTGCTGCGCGCCGCCTTCTGGCTGTCGCTCGTGGTGCTGTTCATACCCGCCGATCCGGCGGAGACGCCGGCGAACGCCTCGGGGCGGGCGGTGTCGCCGTTCGAGGCGATCGGCGCGGCGCAATCGACGCTGCACGACGTCGGAGGCTTCTGCGATCGCAATCCGACGGCCTGCGACACCGGTCGCGTGGCGCTGGAGGGGTTCGGCGCCAAGGCCCGCACCGGCGCGCGCTGGGTCTACGAAAAGCTCGACGGCGGTACCGCCGAGGCCGCCACGCCCGCCCACGCGACGCC
>JAAYVT010000314.1 GCA_012517025.1 Phyllobacteriaceae bacterium
CCCGCAGTCGCTGCTGCCGGACGACGAGACCCTGAAGGGCTGCGTGGTCGGCGATGATTTCGACGCGATGCTGGAAGGCGTCGATGCGCTGATGATGCTGCGCCTGCAGCGCGAGCGCATGAACGGCTCGTTCGTCCCCTCGGTGCGCGAGTATTTCCATTACTGGGGCCTCGACCCGGAGAAGCTGGCACTGGCCGCGCCGGATGCGCTCGTCATGCATCCCGGTCCGATGAACCGGGGCGTCGAGATCGATCCGGAAGTGGCCGACGGGCCGCAGTCGCTGATCTCCGAGCAGGTCGAGATGGGCGTCGCCGTCCGCATGGCCGTGCTCGAGACCCTCGCCGAACACCTGCCCACCGCGTGAGGTCGCCCATGACGCCGAACACTCCGACCGCGCGCCCCTCCGACCGCCGCGCCGCCGAACAACGCCCGACCGTCCTCTCCCGCGCCCGCATCGTCGATCCCGCCCGCGGCCTCGACGCCGTCGGCTCGGTGATCGTCGCCGAGGGCCGCATCCTCGCCGCCGGCCCGGAAGTGCTCAATCAGGGCAATCCGGAAGGCTGGGAAGTGGTCGACGCCGAGGGCATGGTGATCGTCCCCGGCCTCGTCGACATGCGCGTCTTCCTCGGCGAGCCGGGCCACGAGCACCGCGAGACCTTCGCCTCCGCCTCGCGCGCCGCCGCCGCCGGCGGCGTCACCACCATCGTCACCATGCCCGACACCGATCCGGTGATCGACGATCCGGCGCTGGTCGATTTCGTGCTGCGCCGCGCCCGCGAGGAGGCCGACGTCCGCGTCCACACCATGGCGGCGCTGACCAAGGGTCAGGAAGGCAAGGAGACCACCGAATTCGGGCTGCTCTCCGCCGCCGGCGCGGTCGCCTTCACCGACGCCCGCAAGTCGGTCGCCTCGTCCCTGGTGATGCGTCGCGCGCTCACCTACGCCCGCGACTTCGGTGCGCTGATCGTCCACCACGTCGAGGACCCGAGCCTCGCCGGCGCCGGGGTCGCCACCGAGGGCGAGTTCGCCAGCCGCATGGGCCTGCCCGGCATCCCGCGCGAGGCCGAGAGCATCATGCTCGAGCGCGACATGCGCCTGGTCGATCTGACCCGCGGCCGTTATCACGCGAGCCAGGTGTCGACCGCTCAGTCGGTGGAGATCCTGCGCATCGCCAAGGCGCGCGGCCTCGACGTCACCGCCAGCGTGTCGATCAATCACCTCTCGCTCAACGAGATGGACATCGGCACCTATCGCTCGTTCCTGAAGTTCTCGCCGCCGCTGCGCCACGAGGACGACCGGCAGGCGATGATCGAGGCGGTCGCCGACGGCGTCGTCGACGTGATCGTCTCCTCGCACGACCCGCAGGACGTCGAGATGAAGCGCCATCCCTTCGCCGAGGCCGCCGATGGCGCGATCGGGCTCGAGACCCTGCTCTCCGCCGGTCTGCGCCTCGTCCACGACGGACGGCTCTCGTGGAGCCGGTTCGTCGAGGCGACGTCGCTGCGGCCCGCCGAACGACTGGGGCTCTCCGCCGGACGTCTCGCGCCCGGCAGCCCGGCCGATCTCGCGGTGATCGATCCGGGTCTGCCCTGGCTGCTCGATCGTCAGGCGCTCGCCTCGCGCTCGAAGAACACCCCCTTCGAGGACGCCCGTTTCATCGGCCGGGTGGTGCGCACCCTGGTCGGCGGCCGTACCGTCCATACCCTCGACGCCTGATCCCGTTCACGGAGACGCCGAAGATGTTCACGACGATCGCCGCCGCTCTCTTCGGTTATCTGCTCGGCTCGATCCCGTTCGGGCTGGTGATCTGCCGGCTCGCCGGGCTCGGCGACATCCGCGCGATCGGCTCGGGCAACATCGGCGCCACCAACGTCTGGCGCACCGGCCGCAAGGGCCTCGCCTTCGCCACCTTCCTCGCCGACGCCCTGAAGGGTACGGCGGCGATCCTGCTCGCCCGCGCCTTCGCCGGCGAGACGGCGGCGATGGTGGCCGCGGTCGGCGCCTTCTTCGGCCATCTCTACCCGGTCTGGCTCGGCTTCAAGGGCGGCAAGGGGGTGGCGACCTACATCGGCATCCTGCTCGGCCTCAGCTGGCCGGCTGCGATCGCCTTCTGCGCGGTGTGGCTTCTCGTCGCGGTGACCTTCCGCATCTCCTCGCTCTCCGCCCTGACCGCCAGCGTGGTGGTGCCGATCGGCCTCCTGGTCGGCGGCTGGGCCACCCCGGCGATGGCGGCGGTGCTGGTGGCGCTCGCCGCGATGGTGTGGTGGCGCCACAAGGACAACATCGTCCGCCTGATCGCCGGCACCGAGCCGAAGATTCGCGGCAAGAAGCCGAGCTGAACCGATCCCGGCGGCGACCGGCGCGACGAGGGAGGCTGCCGTGCTGTTCATGGTCATCGAACGCTTCCGCGACGACGACATGGTGCCGATCTACCGCCGCCTGCGCGACGCCGGGCGCGGACTGCCGGAGGGACTGACCTTTCTCGACAGCTGGGTGGCGGCCGACTTCTCGCGTTGCTTCCAGCTGATGGCCTGCGACGACGCGACGGCGATCCAGGCTTGGGCACTGCATTGGCGCGGCCTCGGCGCCCGTTTCGAGGTCGTCCCCGTCGTGCCCGGCGGCGACACCCGCGCACTGATCGCGCCGCGTCTCGACGAGGCGCCATGACGGCGGAGCGCGCGCGACACCACACGTCGAAATGGCGGTTTCGAACTTCACGGTTGTAAACCGCATCTCCTGTTTCCATGATGCGGCGAACCTGCCGAGAGGCGACGCCCGTGGATCTCTTCGCCTTCGACGACACCGACGACGATCGCCTGTCCCGTCCCGCCACCCCACCGTTGACCGAGGCGAGCCGGCTCGCGTGGTTGCGGCTGATCCGCTCCGACAACGTCGGCCCGATCACTTTCCGCCAGCTCGTCAACCATTTCGGCTCCGCCGCCGCCGCGCTCGACGCGCTGCCCGAACTCGCCCGCCGCGGCGGTGCCCGGGCCCGCATCCGCGTCGCGGGTCTCGCCGAGGTGGAGCGCGAGATGGCGACGGCCGAAGCCTTCGGCGCCCGCTTCGTCGCCACCGGCGAGGCGGATTATCCCGCCTCTCTCGCCGCGATCGAGGGCCCGCCGCCGCTCTTGGCGGTGAAGGGCGGACCGGGGGTGCTGCGGCGGCCGATGGTGGCGATCGTCGGTGCCCGCAACGCTTCGCTCGCCGGCCGCAAGATGGCGGCGATCCTCGCCGAGGGGCTCGGCCGGGCGGCCTGGGTGATCGTCTCGGGGCTCGCCCGCGGCATCGACGCCAGCGCCCACGCCGCGAGCCTCGACACCGGCACGATCGCCGTCTTCGCCGGCGGCCTCGACCGGCTCTACCCGCCGGAGAACGCCGACCTCGCCGCCCGCATCGTGGCGACCGGCGGCGCTCTGATCTCGGAGATGCCGTTCGGCTGGGAGCCGCGCGCCCGCGACTTCCCCCGCCGCAACCGGCTGATCTCCGGCGTCTCGCTCGGGGTGGTGGTGGTCGAGGCGGCGCTGCGTTCCGGCTCGCTGCACACCGCCCGCTTCGCCGCCGAACAGGGCCGCGAGGTCTTCGCCGTGCCCGGCAGCCCGCTCGACCCGCGCGCCGAAGGGGCGAACGACCTCGTCCGCCGCGGCGCCACCCTGGTGACCAAGGCGGAGCACGTGATCGAGGCGCTGACCCCGCTCGTCGGCCGTCGCTTCGAGCCGCCGTCGGCGTCGGAGAGCGGCGACGACGAGCTCGACCGGCCGATGGACGTGCCGGAGAGCGCCCGCCGCCGCGTCGTCGAGGCGCTCGGCCCCACCCCGATGCCGATCGACGACATCCTGCGCGCGACCGGAGTCAAGCCGGGCGAGCTGCACCTGATCCTGATGGAGCTGGCGCTCGCCGGCCGGTTGGAGCGTCACGTCGGCGGGCGGGTGTCGTTGCTGCCGTGACCCCTCACAGCCCGTAGACCCGCTTCCACCGCCTGAGCCATTCCCGCCGGCTGGAGAGACCGACGAGCCCGCCGTTGATCGCCCGCGTCACCCCGGCGAGGTCGTCGGCGTCGGCGAGTTCGTTGCAGGTCGCGCCGGCTCGACCCGAGGCCGCCCATTCCGCCGCCGCGATCTTCAGCGACCAGTCGGACGAAAAGGCGAGATCAGGTTCGCCGGCGAGCGGGATGCCGAGTTGCGCGCCGTATGTCTCGTAGGCCTCGCGGCCGGTGATCTGCAGCAGGCCGTGGCCGATGAAGGCCCAGCCGTCGCCCGAGCCCTCCGGGCCGTTGCCCATCCGGCCGCCGTAGACGTGCTCGGCGAGCCCCTTCGGATCGTGCGCGTATTTCCGCGCCACCGCCGGGTCGCGAAACCGCGACGGCCACACCTGCGGCAACCTCGCGGCCGAATAGTTCATGCTCTCCACCCGGATCGAGAGCCCGTCGGTCTCGTGGCAGACCTGGGCGAGGAAGTGGACGAGGCGGAGCTTCGTCGCGTTCACTCCGAACGGCGCGAGATCGGTGTCGGCCGTCGCGAAGGCGGCGAGATAGGCGGATCGGGCGTTGGGGGCGAGTCGGAGGATCTGGTCACGGGTGAGGGAGACGATCGACATCGGAGAACTCCTGCAGGGCGGGCACGCCGCCTCGCGCGCCGAATGCGCGCATGAGGAGTATCGTTCCGAAAAACGCGCCGGGGACGAGATCGCGAACGTCCCCGGTTTCACGCGGTCCACGACCGCGAAACATCAAAATGCGCGTTCACATCGCGCTTCGCGCCCGCGCTTCCTCTTCCGCGTCTCGCGCCGCCCGCGCCGCCGCCTGCATGCGATCGAGCGCTCCCTGTAGGATGAAGCTCGCCGCCATCTTGTCGACCACCTCGGCGCGGCGCGCCCGCGAGGCGTCGGCCTCGATCAGGGTGCGGGTGACGGCGGTGGTAGACAGCCGCTCGTCCCAATAGGCCATCGGCAGGGCGGTCAGCGGGGAGAGGTTGCGCACGAAGGCGCGGGTCGCCTGAGCGCGTGGCCCCTCCGATCCGTCCATGTTGAGCGGCAGGCCGAGAATCAGGCCGGCGATCGCGTGCTTGTCGCAGATCGCCAGCAGTTCGGCGACGTCGAGCGAGAACTTGCGCCGACGGATGGTCTCGAGCGGCGTGGCGATGCGGCGGCCGAGATCGGAGAGCGCGAGCCCGATCGTCTTGGTGCCGAGATCGAGCCCGAGGAGCCGCGCCGAGGCGGGCAGCCCGGCGAAGAGATCGGGAAGCGCGAGGGTGGGATCGGCGGCGGCCATGGGCGTCCTCAGACGTTCGGGATCAGGGTCAACAGGTCCGTCACCCCGACGTCGACGCCGGCCTGGGTGAGCAGCGTCGTGGTCTGGCCGCGGTGGTGGGTCTGGTGGTTGAAGAAGTGCTGGATCACGAGTTCGAACGGCTTCACGAAGGCGTCGCCGCGCGTGCTGCGATAGGCGAGGGGGACGTCGAGATCGCTCTCCGTCAGGCTCCGCGCCCAGGCGACGATCAGCCCGTCGAGCATCTCCCGCCGCTCCCGCAGGGGGGCGAGCGCCCCGAATTGGATCTGCGACAACGCCGTCGGCCGCGGCAACGCCCGCACCGGCGCCAGTGCGGCGCCGGAGGGATGCTCGGCGAAGCGCTTCAGCCACAGCGTGTCGCCGACCACCAGATGCTCGAGCGTGCCGAGGATCGAGCCGAAGAAGGCGCCGCGGTCGGCCGCCACCTCTTCGGCCGGCAGACGCCCGGCGGCGTCGTAGATCGAGCGGTTCATCCACGCGTTGTAGTCGGCCGCGAGCCGCAGACCGTCGATCCGTGCCATCGCCTCACCTCGTCTCCAACGTGCGCCCCAGCCGTCCGGCGAGGTCCTGCACGTATTGCCAAGCGGTGCGTCCGGACCGCGCCCCGCGCGTCGTCGCCCATTCCAGGCTCTCGGCGACCAGCCGCGCGTCGTCGATCTCCAGCCCGAACCGGGCGACGTAACCGCGCACCATGGCGAGATAGTCGTCCTGCCCGCACTTGTGGAAGCCGAGCCACAGGCCGAAGCGATCGGACAGCGACACCTTCTCCTCGGTCGCCTCGCTCGGATTGATCGCGGTCGAACGCTCGTTGTCGATCATGTCGCGCGGCATCAAGTGGCGGCGGTTGGAGGTGGCGTAGAACAGGACGTTCTCCGGACGTCCCTCGATGCCGCCCTCCAACACCGCCTTCAGCGACTTGTAGCTGGTGTCGCCGCCGTCGAACGACAGATCGTCGCAGAACACCAGCACGCGGAACGGCGCCCGCGCGATCAGCCCGAGCAGGGTCGGCAGGCTCTCGATGTCCTCACGGTGGATTTCGACCAGCTTCAGCGCCGGCTTCCCCTCGGCGGCGAGCATGGCGACGACGGTGGCATGCGCCGCCTTGACCAGCGACGACTTGCCCATGCCGCGTGCGCCCCACAGCAGGGCGTTGTTGGCCGGCAGGCCGCGGGCGAAACGCTCGGTGTTGCCGAGAAGTTGATCGCGCGCCAGATCGATCCCTTTGAGCAGCGTCATCTCGACCCGGTTGACCCGTGCCACCGGCGCGAGCCGCAGCTCCTTCGCCGACCACACGAAGGCGTCGGCCGCCGCGAAGTCGGGTGTCGCCGGCTCGCGTGGCGCCAGCCGCCCGACCAGGGCGAGCAACGTGTCGAGACGATCGAGGAGGGGGGCGAGTTCGGACGGCGCGGCGGACAAGGACGGTCTCCGGAAGGGAACGCGGGGGACGATCCTTAGCACGCGGCGACGGTTCGGTGAACGCGAGGAGCGGCCCCGCGCGCCGCCTCGTCGTTTGCAAAGCCGGGCGCCATGGCTATAGTCCGCGCGCGTTCGGGAGGATTCCTCCCGCGCAGATGTTTCGCGCGTCCATCCGGTTCGATCACGCGATCGCCGGATCGGCCGATGTCCCGTCGGGCGCGCGCCCCGCGCCCAACCGAGGAGCTTTCGATGTTCGTGACCCCCGCCTTCGCACAAGGCGCCGCCGCGGCCGCCCCGGGCGGCATCAACGACGTGATCATGTCGCTGGTGCCCTTCGTCTTCATCCTCGTCATCATGTGGGTGATGATCATTCGCCCGCAGCGCCAGCGCCAGAAGGCCCACGACGAGTTGGTCAAGAACCTGCGTCGCGGCGACGTCGTCGTCACCGCCGGCGGTCTGGTCGTCAAGGTGATCAAGGTGGTGAGCGACACCGAGGTCGAGGTCGAGATCGCCGAGGGCGTCAAGGCCCGCGTCGTCCGCTCCACCATCGGCGAGGTTCGCGCCAAGGGCGAGCCGGTCAAGACCGAGGGCTGAGGCGTCTCGCCCGCCGGCGCCGTCCGGCGGGCGTCTCGCGCCGCCACCTCTCGACCTCCCGTTTCTGAGGATGTTCCTCGATGCTGCATTTCTCGCGCTGGAAGATCTGGGCGATCGTCGCGTCCTGCGTGCTGTCGATCCTTTTCGTGGCGCCGAACTTCGTGCCCCGCTCGACGTTGGCGCAACTGCCCGATTGGATCCCGCATCGCCAGATGACGCTCGGCCTCGACCTTCAGGGCGGCGCCCATCTGCTGCTCGAGGTCGACACCCAGGCGATGGTCAAGGAACGCCTCGACGTGCTGCGCGACGACGTCCGCCGCGTCCTGCGCGAGGACAAGATCGGCTACTCCGGCCTCGGCGTGCAGGGCACGACGGTTCAGGTCCGCGTCACCGACACCGCCAAGATCGACGACGCCGACAAGAAGCTGCGCGGTCTGATCCAGACCCTTTCGGACACCGTCTTCACCGGCAACAAGGTGGTCGACGTCGACGTCGTGCGCGGCGCCGACGGCCTCTTCCGCCTCACCCTGACCGAGGCCGGCCTGGAGTTCCGCTCCCGCAAGGTGGTCGAACAGTCGATGGAGGTGGTGCGCCGCCGCGTCGACCAGCTCGGCACCACCGAGCCGGTGATCGCCCGTCAGGGCGGCAACCGCCTGCTCGTCCAGGTCCCCGGCCTGCAGGACATCGACCGCCTCAAGGACATTCTGCGCCAGACCGCCCGCCTCACCTTCCACATGGTGGCCGGCGTCGGTCAGCAGGCGATCGACGGGTCGCGCCCGGCCGACACCGAGGTGCTGATGACCCGCGACGACCCGCCGGTGCCGGTGCTGGTCGAGAAGCGCGCCATGCTGACCGGCGAGGAACTGGTCGACGCCCAGGCGACCTTCTCCTCGCAGTCGAGCGAGCCGGTGGTCTCCTTCCGCTTCAACACCTCCGGTGCTCAGAAGTTCGCGCAGATCAGCCAGCAGAACGTCGGTCGCCCCTTCGCCATCGTGCTCGACAAGGACGTGATCTCCTACCCGGTGATCCGTGAGCCGATCCTCGGCGGCTCCGGTCAGATCTCCGGCAACTTCACCGTCCAAGGGGCGAACGATCTGGCGCTGCTGCTGCGCGCCGGCGCGCTGCCCGCCGACCTCACCATCGTCGAGGAGCGCACCGTCGGCCCCGGCCTCGGCGCCGACTCGATCTCCGCCGGCAAGCTCGCCGCCGGCGTCGGCACGGTGCTGGTCGTGCTCTACATGATCGGCAACTACGGCCTCTTCGGCGTCTTCGCGGACATCGCGGTGGTGCTCAACATCGTCATGCTGATGGCGGTGCTGTCGCTCCTGCAGGCGACGCTGACGCTGCCCGGCATCGCCGGCATCGTGCTGACGATCGGCATGGCGGTCGACGCCAACGTGCTGATCTACGAGCGCATCCGCGAGGAGCAGAAGCTCGGCCGCTCGGCGATCTCGTCGATCGACGCCGGATTCTCACGCGCCATGGGGACGATCGTCGACTCCAACCTGACCACGCTCATCGCCGCGGTGGTGATGTTCTTCCTCGGTTCCGGACCGATCAAGGGCTTCGCCGTGACGCTCGGCGTCGGCATCCTCACCACGCTCTTCACCGCCGTCACCGTCACCCGCCTGATGGTGGCACTGTGGGTGAAGAAGGTGCGCCCGACGCGGGTTCCCATCTGAGACGCGACCGACGGCCGGCCGCCGCCGGCCCTCCTCGAAATTTCATGGAACGGGTCGACCCATGCGTCTGATCAAACTGATCCCGGAAGACACCAAGATCCCCTTCATGGGGGCGCGTCTCGTCACCTTCCCGATCTCGATGGTGCTGGTCGCGCTCTCGATCCTGCTGGTCGCGGTCGTCGGTCTCAACTACGGCATCGACTTCTCCGGCGGCACCGTCATCGAGGTGAAGTCGCACACCGCCGAGGCCGATCTGCACCAGATCCGCACCAAGCTCTCCGAGATCGGTCTCGGCGACGTCCAGGTGCAGGGCTTCGGCCAACCCGACGACGTGCTGATCCGCTTCGGCCAGCAGGCCGGCGGCGAATTGGAGCAGCAGGCGGCGGTCGCCAAGGTCAAGGAAACCCTCGGCACGGACTACGACTATCGCCGCGTCGAGGTGGTCGGCCCGCGCGTCTCCGCCGATCTGCGCCGCGACGGCACCATCGCGGTGGTGGTCGCGCTCGCGCTGGTGTTGGTCTACCTGTGGTTCCGCTTCGAATGGCAGTTCGCCGTCGGCGCCGTGTTGACCACCATCCACGACATCGTGCTGACCCTCGGCCTGTTGGTGATCACCCAGATCAGCTTCGACCTGACCGCCATCGCGGCGATCCTGACGATCGTCGGCTACAGCCTCAACGACACCGTCGTCGTCTACGACCGAATTCGTGAAAATCTTCGTAAATACAAGAAGATGGATCTGGCCGCGCTGATCGATCTGTCGATCAACCAGACCCTCACCCGCACCATCCGCACCTCGACCACCACCTTCCTCGCCATGCTGGCGATGCTGGTGTTCGGCGGCGAGGCGCTGCGCGGCTTCAACTTCACCATGCTCGCCGGCATCGTCATCGGCACCTATTCGTCGATCGTCGTCTCCGCGCCGCTGCTGATCTTCCTGAACCTGCG
>JAAYVT010000315.1 GCA_012517025.1 Phyllobacteriaceae bacterium
CAAGGCCCGCGCCGCCCGCGACGCCCTGGTCGCCGGCCTGCGCGCCGCCGGCCTCGCCGTCGAGCCGCCCGACCAGGGGCTGCATCTGGTCGTGCCGCTGCCCGACGCCGTCGACGACACCGCTCCGATCGCCCCGCTCGCCGCCGCCGGGCTCGGCGCGCGGGCGCTGTCGACCACCGCCGTCGGGCCGGCGCGGCGGCGCGGACTGGTCGTCGGCTTCTCCGGCTGGCCGGCGGAGGACTTCACGACGGCGACGCGAAACGCCGCGCCGATCCTCGCCGCCCTCGCCGAGGCCGCGCGGCGGTGACGACGGCCCGGCCGCGACCATTTGTGCATACGGCTTTTCTTCAAATCTCGAAATTATGATTGACAGCTCCGACGCCCCATCGGATAAGCGAAGATGAGGAGATCAGGCGATCCGGAAGAGACCGCCGACCTTCTCGGGGAGAGAACCGCCGGAAGGCCACGCCTTTCGTCGCGCCGGAGCGCCGTCTCCGCGCGGCTCGGGTCGTCGTGACCGTCTCTCCCCCCGCCCCGTGGCGCCTCGGCGTCGCGGCCGTCGAAGACGCGAGGGGAGGTAGACGTGAGCCAACGTTTCACGATCGTCGTGGAAGGAAGCGGCAGCGCCGATTGCGGCGCCGGCGAGCGCGTGCTGGTGGCGCTGGAGCGCGCCCAAGGCTTCGGTCGGCTGAAGAACCTCCCTTGTCGCCTGCCGGTCGGCTGTCGCCGCGGCGGGTGCGGCATCTGTCGCGCCCGAGTGGTCGAGGGACGGTATCGCCGCGACGTGATGAGCCGCGCCCACGTCGACGTCGAGGAAGAGGCCGACGGCATCGTCCTGGCCTGCGCCATCTATCCGGAGAGCGATCTCGTCCTACGCCTGGAGCCGAAGCGGCTCGGCAAGGCCGAACGCAAGATCGAGATCGCCGCCGCGATCGCCCTCCCCGCACCCTGACGCGACGACCCGGCGAACGGGTCGAAGCCGACGACGGTTCCGGTTCGTCTTTCGCCGCGACGGTTTCGTCGCCGCAGGTGAAGTCGTGCCGCCGCGACGGACAGATCAGAACGACGAAATATCAGATTAATTTCGATATTATCGTTGACATTCGATGATCTGACCGAGATAACCGAAGCAACCAAGACGGGGCGGCCGGACGGCACGACCCGCATTCATCGGGAGGCGATCGTGGCAGAGGAGAGGCCCGACGAGCGCGTCGCGCACAGCGACGACGCGTCGATGCAGGCGCGCGTCCGTATTCTCGGAACACGCCTCGGACGGTTCGTCGAGTTCGAGTTCTCGCTCGGAGACGACGACCTCGCCGTCGAGCTCATTCTGCCGACCAGAGCCTTCGAAGACTTCTGCCGCGCCCGACGCGCCGTCGTGCTGCCGCCCGATCCCGCCACCGCGGAGATGGTGGAGCAGATGGCTTGGCGAGCCGGCCAGCCGGGCCTGCTGCGTCGCACGACGCGGGAGGAGCCGGCGGACGAACAGGAGGGGGCGGGAACGGAGCCCCGAGGGAGGAAGCGGTGACAGTCCAGATCAAGACCATCGATCTCGAGCCGAAGCGTCAGACGTTCGGCCACGTCGCGCGCCGCCTCGGCGGCGACAAGCCGGCGACGCGCTACCAGGAGGGGACGCTCGACGTCCAGGCGACCGACAACTTCCACTACAAGCCGCTGTGGGAGCCCGAGTACTGGCATTACGACAAGCGCAAGACCGCCGTCGTGATGGAAGACTGGTACGCGCCGCTCGATCCCCGGCAGTACTACTACGCCACCTACAACATCGCCCGCGCCAACATGCAACAGGCGGTCGATCGCAACTTCGCCTTCGTCGAGGAACGCGATCTCCTCGGCAAGGCCGATGCGGCGACCCGGCAGGCCCTGATCGAGAAGCTCCTGCCGATCCGCCATCTGCACTGGGGCTCCAACATGAACATGGCGGAGATCTGCCAGCGCGGTTGGGGCACGGCGATCACCGCCCCGTGCATCTTTTCCGCCGCCGATCATCTCGGCATGGCCCAGATCGTCTCGCGCATCGGCCTCGTCCTCGACGGGCAGACCGGCACCTCGCTCGACACCGCCAAGGAAGCCTGGCTGACCGATCCGGCTTGGCAGGGCGTGCGCAAGCTGATCGAGGACAGCTTCGTCGAGCGCGACTGGGTCCACCTCTACGTCGCCCAGACCCTCGGCGTGAACGCCGTG
Source organism: Phyllobacteriaceae bacterium (assembly GCA_012517025.1). Taxonomy (GTDB): domain Bacteria; phylum Pseudomonadota; class Alphaproteobacteria; order Rhizobiales; family Ancalomicrobiaceae; genus Pinisolibacter. Next base: position 2,203 of record JAAYVT010000315.1, read on the forward strand.
CTGCTCGACATGGTCCATCGCCACTGCGAGGCCGCCTGGGGGCCGCTCGCCCTGCCGGTCGCGATGCTGACCGAGTTCATGGCCGACTGGCGGGCCGAGGAAGGCAAGTGGTCGGACGCCGTGGTCAAGACCATCGCCGCGGAGAGCGAGGCCAACAAGGCGCTCGTCTCGGGCTGGGCGAAGACCTGGATCGACCGGGCCGAGGAGGCCGGCGCGACGCTGGCGACCACGCTCGTCGGCGACGCCGCCCCGGCGAAGACGGCGGCCGACGCCGCTCGCACCCGTGCCCGCGCGCTCGGCCTGACCCTCTGACCGAAGGACCGCCATCCATGGCCCAGATCGCTTCGATCACCCTTCTGCACAACGACGACGCCCGCCCGATCATCGAGGCGATCCTCGCCGACAATCCCGGCGTCCGCGTCCTCAACATGCCCGGCGCGGTCAAGCTCGACTGCGACGACACGCTCACCATCAACCGCGCCTCGGTCGAGGAACGTCTCGGCCGGTCGTGGGAGCCGCAGGAGATCCAGCTGGTGCTGATCTCGATGGCCGGCAACCTCGACGAGGACGACGACCACTTCACCCTGAGCTGGAAGCACTGAACGGACGGACGAGGGAGGACGACACGATGGCTCCGAAGAAGCTCGGGCTGAAGCAGCGCTACGCCCACATGACGCGCGGTCTCGATTGGGAGACCACCTATCAGCCGATGGACGCGGTGTTCCCCTACGACACGTTCGAGGGGATCAAGATCAAGGACTGGTCGGCCTGGGAGGATCCCTTCCGCCTGACCATGGACGCCTATTGGAAGTTTCAGGCGGAGAAGGAGCGCAAGCTCTACGCCGTGCTCGACGCCTTCGCCCAGAACAACGGCCAGACCGGCGTCTCCGACGGGCGTTACATCAACGTGCTGAAGCTGTTCCTGACCGGCATCTCGCCGGAGGAATACCAGGCCCATCGCGGCTTCGCCTTCACCGGCCGCCACCTGCGCGGCGCCGGCCCGCGCGTCGCCTGCCAGATGCAGTCGATCGACGAGCTGCGCCACATCCAGACGCAGATCCACACGATCAGCCAGTACAACAAGTTCTTCGACGGCATCTCCGAGTTCCCGCACATGCACGATCGCGTGTGGTACCTCTCGGTGCCGAAGTCGTTCTTCGACGACGCGCGGACGGCGGGGCCGTTCGAGTTCATGATCGCGATCGGCTTCGCGTTCGAATACGTGCTGACCAACCTGTTGTTCGTGCCGTTCATGTCGGGCGCGGCCTACAACGGCGACATGTCGACCGTCACCTTCGGCTTCTCGGCGCAGTCCGACGAGAGCCGGCACATGACGCTCGGCATCGAGGTGATCAAGTTCCTGCTGGAACAGCACCCCGACAACCTGCCGATCGTCCAGCGTTGGGTCGACAAGTGGTTCTGGCGCGGCTTCCGCGTCCTCGGCCTCGTCGCCATGATGATGGACTACATGCTGCCGAAGAAGGTGATGAGCTGGAAGGAAGCCTGGGAGATCTACTTCACCGAGGCCGGCGGCTCGCTGTTCCAGGATCTCGCCCGCTACGGGCTCAAGGTGCCGAAGTACGCCGACGTGGCGACCGAGGCCTGCGAGCACATCTCGCATCAGAACTGGGCGGTGTTCTATCAATACACCCACGCCGCGGCGTTCCACACCTGGATGCCGGACAAGGAGCACCTCGATTGGCTGTCGGAGAAATATCCGAACACCTTCGACAAGTACTACCGTCCGCGGTGGGAGATGTGGGCCGAGATGGAGAAGCAGGGCAAGCGCTTCTACAATCCGTCGCTGCCGCAGCTCTGCCAGGTCTGCCAGATCCCGATGGCCTACACCGAGCCGGGCGACCCGACCAAGATCGCCTTCCGCTGCTCGGAAGTCGGCGGCGAGATCTACCACACCTGTTCGGGCGGCTGTAAGGACATCTTCGACGCCGAGCCGGAGAAATACGTCCAGTCGTGGCTGCCGGTGCACCAGATCTTCCAGGGCAACTGTGGCGGCGCGACGATCCCGGACGTGCTCAACTACTACCGGATGAACGTCGGCGCCGACAACATGGACTACATGGGATCGCCCGATCAGAAACTGTGGGACGAGTGGCACGGCGCCAAGGCGCGTGAAGCCGTCTGATCCGTCAACCAAGACATGAACGCGACGGTTTCCGGGCGGCGCCTGCCGCCGCCCCGGGCCTTCGCGGGGAGGACATCCATGCCGGTCACCGCACTCGCCCCCGGTTACGCAGAAAAGATCGAGCATCGCGACGCGCTGAAGAACTTCCACGGCAACATGCTGGTCTACGTGCATTGGGAGGACCATCTCTCCTTCTGCTCGGCGATCGCCTTCCCCTTGCCGCCGGCCATGCCCTTCGCGGCGATGGTCGAACAGGTGATCAAGCCCGCCTACGCGGCACACCCGGAAGCCGAGAAGATCGACTGGTCGACGGTCGTCTGGACGATCGACGGCAAGACGGTCACGCCCGACCTCGCGGCCTCGTTGGAGGCGAACGGGATGAAGCACAAGTCGCTCGTCCGCTTCTCGACCCCCGGCCTCGCCGGTTTCAAGGGCTCGGCGAGCTGAGGAGGACCACCGCATCATGGGGCACGACCTGACGATCGAACCGCTCGGCGAGACCATCCACGTCGAAGACGGACAGACCATTCTCGACGCGTGTCTGCGTCACGGGATCTGGCTGCCCCATGCCTGCGGCCACGGACTGTGCGGCACCTGCAAGGTCGACGTGGTCGACGGCGACGTCGATCACGCCGATTCCTCCTCCTTCGCGCTGATGGACTTCGAGCGGCAGGAGGGCAAGACGCTGGCCTGTTGCGCCCGCCTGCTCGACGACGTCACCATCGAGGCGGAGATCGACGAGGATCCCGATCAGCGCCGCATCGCGGTCGCCGACTTTCATGCCACCGTGACCTCGATCGTCGATCTGACCCACGACGTGAAGGGGCTGCGGCTGACGCTCGACGGCGGCGAGCCCATCGACTTCCAGGCAGGGCAATACGTCAACCTCGCCATCCCGGCGGTCGGCGGCACCCGGGCGTTCTCGATCGCCAACCCCCCGGCGGAGAACACCCACGTCGAGCTGCAGATCCGCCGGGTGCCCGGCGGCGCCGGCACCGGTTGGGTGCACGACGTCCTGAAGGTCGGCGACCGCGTGGACTTCTCCGGCCCCTACGGCCGGTTCTTCGTACGCAAGTCGCGCGGCGGGCCGCTGCTGTTCCTGGCCGGCGGGACGGGCGTGTCGAGCCCGCGCTCGATGATCCTCGACCTGCTGGCGGAAGGGTACGGCGAGCCGATGACGCTGATCCACGGCGTGCGCACGCAAGCCGATCTCTACGACCGCGAGCTGTTCGAGGGGCTGGCGGCGCAGCATCCGACCTTCCGCTACGTGCCGGCGTTGTCGTCCGAACCGGAGGGCAGCGACTGG
>JAAYVT010000316.1 GCA_012517025.1 Phyllobacteriaceae bacterium
CCGAAGGGATATTCGTAGATGCCGGGCCGCTCGACGTCGCCGGAGACCGACAAGATCTTGGTGCCGGTCGACTGTTTGGTGCCATAGCCCTCGTAGGCGGCGCCGCCCTGCAGGGCGATCTCGGTCACCTTGCACAGGGTCTCGACGTTGTTGACCACGGTCGGCTTGTTCAGATAGCCGCAGGTGACCGGGAACGGCGGGCGAATGCGCGGCCGCCCGGCTTTACCCTCGAGGCTCTCGATCAGCGCCGTCTCCTCGCCGCAGATGTAGGCGCCGGCGCCCATGTGGATCTCGACGTCGAAGTCGAAGCCGGCGATGCCGAGGATCGACGACCCGATCAGCCGGCCGGCGCGCAGCTCGACCAGCTTCTCCTCGAGCGGCGCCTTCAGATAGAGATATTCGCCGCGGAGATAGACGATCCCCCGCCGCGCTCCGGTGACCCAGCCGGCGAGCGCCATGCCCTCGATCACCCGCTCGGGATACCATTGCAGCAGCACGCGGTCCTTGAAGGTGCCGGGTTCGCCCTCGTCGGCGTTGCACACCACGAAGCGTTCGTCGGCCTGCGCCTTGCGCGCCGCCTCCCACTTGACGCCGGTGGTGAAGCCGGCGCCGCCGCGACCGCGCAGGTTCGACCGCTTGACCTCGGCGAGGAAGGCGTCGCGCCCCATCCGCGTCGCCGCGCGGAGCGCCGAGCCGGGGACGTAGTCCGAGCCGAGCAGCATGTCGGCGCGGCGGATGTTGTGGTCGATCTGGAAGAAGTCCTTCGGCCAATCGGCGACCGGCACCCGCGAATTGATCAGATCGTGGATCTGATCGGCGCGGCGCAGCGTCATCTTCGGGATCGCCATGCCGTTGACCAGGATCGCCGGACCCTGGTCGCACAGGCCGGTGCAGGAGGTGTAGTCGATCGACACCAGCCCGTCGGCGGAGACCTCGCCGCGCTCGACGCCGAAACGGCGCGCCAAATGATCGAAGATCGAGCGATTGCCGAGCATCCGATCGGTGATGTTGTCGGAGAACAGGACGACGTAGGCGCCGCGCGGCCGACGGTAGAAGAAGGAATAGAACTCGAGCGTCGATTCGACCTCGCCGATCGCCATGTCGAGGCCGCGGGCGATCGCGGCGACGGTGTCGGGGGGAAGCCAGCCCTCGATCTCCTGCGCCTCGCGCAGGATCTGGACGAGCCGGGTGCGATCGCGACCGTGACGGTCGAGAACGACGTCGAGTTCCGTGGGTCGAGCTTCGGCGGCCTTGGTCACCACACCCTCCTGGCGCAGGGATCTACGCCGCGAGGGTTGCTCCGATCGCCGTCGAAGGATGTGATCTTCGTCAAAGATCGAAACGATTTGTGCGACGCCGGAGGGCCTTCGGCGTCGCGAAATCGCCGTCCGAGAAGCGGAAGGTGCGTGCGCGCTCTGAAATTTCCGTGATCCGGTAAGGGGCGACGCCGGCGGCGCGGCTTCGCCCACCGTCCACGCGACCGATCGTCGCCGGTCCGCCGGAGCGGGCGACGGCGATCACGATCGCGTCATGACGCTCCCGACGACGTCACCGTTTCCTGAGCGCGTCGAGCAACGCCGCGCCGAGCGCGCCGGGGGCACCACCGGATTTGTCGGCCGGCCGGCCACCTTTCGGCTCGCCGCCCGATCCGCCACCGGGGCCGCCGCGCGGCCGGTCGTCGCGTCCACCCGAGGGCGGTCCCATGCGGGCGCCGCCTTCGTCCTTGCGCATGGTGAGGCCGATGCGCTTGCGTCTGGGGTCGACCTCGACGACGCGGACCTTGACCACGTCGCCGGCCTTGACCACCTCGCGCGGCTCCTTGACGAAGCGATCGGCGAGCTGGGAGACGTGGACGAGCCCGTCCTGGTGGACGCCGACGTCGACGAAGGCGCCGAAGGCGGCGACGTTGGTGACGGTGCCCTCCAGCACCATTCCCGGCTTCAGATCCTCGATCTTCTCGATTCCTTCCGCGAAGGCGGCGGTCTTGAAGGCCGGACGCGGGTCGCGGCCGGGCTTTTCGAGCTCGCCGAGGATGTCCTTCACCGTCGGCAGACCGAACTTGGCGTCGACGAATTTGCGCGGATCGACGCTCTTCAGCGTCGCGGTGTCGCCCATCAGGGCACGCAGATCGCGGCCGCAGTCCTTCACGATGCGCTTGGCCACCGCATAGGCTTCGGGGTGGACGGACGAGGCGTCGAGCGGCTCGTCGCCGTCGCGGATGCGCAGGAACCCGGCCGCCTGCTCGAAGGTCTTCGGCCCGAGCCGGGCGACGTCGAGCAACTGCTTGCGATTGCGGAACGGCCCGTTGGCGTCGCGATGGGCGACGATCGCCTCTGCCAGCGAGGTGCCGAGGCCGGAGACGCGGGCGAGCAGCGAGGCCGAGGCGGTGTTGAGATCGACGCCGACCGCGTTGACCGCGTCCTCGACCACCGCGTCGAGCGCCTTGGCCAGCCGCGCTTGATCGACGTCGTGCTGATATTGGCCGACGCCGATCGCCTTGGGCTCGATCTTGACCAGTTCGGCGAGCGGGTCCTGCAGACGCCGGGCGATCGACACCGCGCCGCGAAGGCTGACGTCGAGATCCGGCATCTCGGCCGCCGCCAGCGCCGAGGCCGAAAAGACCGAAGCGCCGGCCTCCGACACCACCACCTTGATCGGCTTCGGCGGCGCCATCTCACCGATCAGCATCGAGACGAGGCGGTCGGTCTCGCGCGAGCCGGTGCCGTTGCCGATCGCCACCAACTCGACCCGGTGCTTCTGGATCAGGTGCTTCAGGGTGGCGAGCGTGCCTTGCACGTCCTGCTTCGGCGGGTAGGGATAGACGGTGGTGGTGGCGACCACCTTGGAGGTCGCGTCGACCACCGCCACCTTGACGCCGGTACGGATGCCGGGATCGAGCCCGAGCGTGGTGCGCGGGCCGGCCGGGGCGGCGAGCAGCAGGTCGGTCAGATTGTGGGCGAAGACGCGGATCGCCTCTTCCTCCGCCCGTTCGCGCATCGCCCCCATCAGCTCGACCGAGAGGGAGAGCGACAGCTTCACCCGCCAGCACCAGCGCGCCACGTCGAACAGCCAGGGATCGGCGGCAGGCCGTTTCGCCGTGGTGGGAAGCGTGATGCCGAAGGTCTCGGCGACGATTTGTTCGACCGGCTTCACCGGCGCGGGATCGTCGGCGTCGACCTCGAGATCGAGCGCCAAGATCTCCTCGTTGCGCCCGCGCAGCATGGCGAGCGCCCGGTGCGAGGGGACGTCGGCCCAGCGTTCGACGTGGTCGAAATAGTCGGCGAACTTTTCACCGGCGGCTTCCTTGCCCTCGACCACCCGGGCGCGCAGCCGAGCGCGGGTCTGCATGTGACCGCGCAGGCGACCGACCAGCTCGGCGTTCTCGGCGAACTGCTCGGCGAGAATGTCGCGGGCGCCGTCGAGCGCCGCCTTGGCGTCGGCGACCTCCTCGCCCACGAAGCGCTCGGCGAGCGCCTTGGGGTCGACGGACCGGTCGGCGAGGATCGTCTCGGCGAGCGGGCCGAGGCCCTTCTCGCGGGCGATCTCGGCGCGGGTGCGCCGCTTCGGCTTGAAGGGGAGATAGAGATCCTCGATCTCCGCCTTGGTGGTGGCGGCCGCGAGCTTGGCCTCGAGCTCGGCGTCGAGCTTGCCCTGGGCGCGGATCGACTCGATCACCGCCGCCCGCCGCGCCTCCATCTCGCGCAGATAAGCGAGGCGTTCCTCGAGCGTCCGGAGCTGGCAGTCGTCGAGGCCGCCGGTCGCCTCTTTGCGGTAGCGCGCCACGAAGGGAACGGTCGAACCTTCGTCGAGCAGGCCGACGGCGGCGTCGACCTGCGCCTCGCGGCAGCCGATCTCGGTGGCGATCGCCCGAACGATGCGTCGCACCACGGTCGGATCGAGGACGGTGGCCATGAGCTTGTCTCCCTGAATCGAGCCCCGATCGATACCGCCTCGACCGGGTCGGGCGAAAGAGGGGAGCGGCCGGGCGGTCGCGGAACATGGGGAGAAAACGTCGCCGTGCGGCGCGTGCGGCCCTGCGTCCCGTACGGGAAAGGTCGGATGAAGGCGCGAGCTTCTCCGGTTACCTTCGCCGACCGACGGCCGGAGAGCCCGCGATCGCCACCCCCGCGATCGGCCCGGCCACGGAGCAGGTCATGAGCACCATCGACGATCTCAAAGAAGCCTTCGCCGGCGAATCCCAGGCCAATCGGCGCTATCTCGCCTATGCCGAAAAAGCGGAAACCGAGGGCTTCCCCGGCGTCGCCAAGCTGTTGCGGGCGGTGGCGGCGGCCGAGACGGTCCACGCGCTGAACCATCTGAAGGCGATCGGCGCGGTCGGCGGCACCGTCGCCAACCTCACCGAGGCGATGGCCGGCGAGAAATACGAATTCACCGAGATGTATCCGCCGATGCTCGCCGGCGCCGAGGCGGAGGGCCACAAGAAGGGCGCCCGCTCGATGCGCTTCGCGCTCGAGGTCGAGAAGGTCCATTACGACCTCTTCGGCAAGGCGCTGGAAGCGGTCGCCGCCGGCAAGGACCTCGGCGACGTCACCGTCCACGTCTGCCCGGTGTGCGGCCACACGGTGATCGGCCCGGTCGAGGGGCCGTGCCCGGTCTGCGGCTGCCGCCCCGACCTCTACGACGACATCGCCTGATCTCGTCGCCCGGCGCCCCCGAGGGGGCGCTCACCGATCCCGATTCGGCCCGACGAGGGAACTCGCCGGGCCGAAGGCGTTCCGCCGAGGTTCGCGCCTTCAGCGAAGGTCGAGGGTTTCGCTTCTGCGAGAGCACCGCTATCCTCGCCTCGGAGAAGTGGAAACGGGCCGTGCGGAGGCCGGGGTGCGACGGGCGATCCAATCGATTCGTGTGTCGGCTCTCCGGTCCTTTCTCGCCGCGGCGATGAACCCCTGAGGAGGGACGGGCTCATATGAACAAGACCTATCCGAGCGCGACCGCCGCGCTCGCCGGCGTGGTGAAGGACGGTCAGACGCTCGCCGTCGGCGGCTTCGGCCTGTGCGGCATTCCCGAGGCGCTGATCCTGGCGTTGCGCGATTCGGGCGCGACCGGGCTCACCTGCGTGTCGAACAACGCCGGCGTCGACGGGTTCGGGCTCGGGCTGCTGCTCGAGACCCGTCAGATCAAGAAGATGATCTCGTCCTACGTCGGCGAGAACAAGCTCTTCGCCCAGCAGTATCTCTCCGGCGAGCTGGAGCTCGAGTTCGCCCCCCAGGGCACGCTCGCCGAGCGCCTCAGGGCCGGCGGCGCCGGCATCCCGGCCTTCTTCACCGCCACCGGCGTCGGCACGGTGGTGGCCGAGGGCAAGGAGGTGCGCGAGTTCGACGGCCGCAAATACGTGATGGAGCGCGGCATCGTCGCCGACGTGGCGCTGGTCAAGGCCTGGAAGGCCGACGAGGCCGGCAATCTGATCTACCGGAAGACGGCGCGGAACTTCAATCCGATGTGCGCCACCTCGGGCAAGGTGACGATCGCCGAGGTCGAGGAGATCGTGCCGGTGGGCAGCCTCGATCCCGACGCCATCCACACCCCCGGCATCTTCGTGCAGCGTCTCGTCCTGAACGCGACCCCGGAGAAGCGCATCGAACAGCGCACCCTGCGCAAGACCGCCTGAGGAGAAACGCCCCATGCCCTGGACGCGTGACGAAATGGCGGCCCGCGCCGCCCGCGAATTGCACGACGGCTTCTACGTCAATCTCGGCATCGGCCTGCCGACGCTGGTCGCCAACTACATCCCCGAGGGGATGAACCTGTGGCTGCAGTCGGAGAACGGCCTGCTCGGCATCGGCCCGTTCCCGACCGAGGAGGACGTCGACGCCGACATGATCAACGCCGGCAAGCAGACGGTGACGGCGCTGCCCGGCGCCTCGTTCTTCTCCTCGGCGGATTCCTTCGGGATGATCCGCGGCGGCCACGTCAATCTCGCCATCCTCGGCGCCATGCAGGTGTCGAAGGACGGCGATCTCGCCAACTGGATGATCCCCGGCTCGATGGTCAAGGGCATGGGCGGCGCGATGGACCTCGTCGCCGGCGTGCAGCGGGTGATCGTGCTGATGGAACACGTCGCCAAGGGCGGCGTGCACAAGATCGTGCCGGAATGCACCTTGCCGCTGACCGGCCAGGGCGTGGTCGACCGCATCGTCACCGATCTCGCGGTGATCGACGTCACCCCGAAAGGGCTGAAGGTGGTCGAGATGGCCCCGGGCGTCGGCATCGCCGATCTGACCGCCGCCACCGGCGCGCCGCTCGACTTCTCGGCCGTCGAGGGCTGAGACGATCCCGACGACGATCGGCACATACTCCGACGGGCGCCCCTGTGGCGCCCGTTTCGTTTCGGCGTCGTCGTTCCGGCGCGAACGGCTTGACCGGCGGCGCGGCGGGGGGCATGTCCGATGCCGTCTTTCGTCCGCCGCGAGGTCCATCATGCCGCTGAAGATCGTGTTCATGGGAACCCCCGACTTCTCGGTGCCGACGCTCGACGCGATCCACGCCGCCGGTCATGCGATCGTCGCGGTCTATTCGCAGCCGCCGCGCCCGGCCGGTCGCGGCATGGCGCTGACCCCGTCGCCGGTGCATCGCCGCGCCGAGGCGCTCGGGATCCCGGTTCTGACCCCGCTCTCCATCAAGGGCGAGGACGCCGCCGCGACCTTCCGGGCGCACGGCGCCGACGTCGGAGTGGTGGTGGCCTACGGTCTCCTGCTGCCGGAATCGATCCTCGCCGCGCCACGCTTCGGCTGCCTCAACCTGCACGGCTCGAAACTGCCGCGCTGGCGCGGCGCCGCGCCGATTCAGCGGGCGATCATGGCCGGCGACCTCTCGACCGCCGTCGAGGTGATGCGGATGGAGAAGGGCCTCGACACCGGCCCGGTGGCGATGACCGCCGAGACCGCGATCGGCCCGGACGAGACCACCCTCGACCTGCACGATCGCTTGGCCGGCCTCGGCGCCGACCTGATGGTGCGGGCGCTCGCCGCGCTCGAGGCAGGGACGCTCGGCTTCGCGCCGCAGGCGGACGACGGCGTCACCTATGCCAAGAAGATCGACAAGGCCGAGGCGCGGATCGACTGGACGCGGCCGGCGAAGGAGATCCACGACGGCGCGCGCGGCCTCTCCCCCTTCCCCGGGGCGTGGTGCGAGGTCGCGACCGGCGACCGGGTCGACCGGCTGAAGGTGTTGCGCTCGACGGTCGTGGAGGGAAGCGGCGCCCCCGGCGCAATCCTCGACGCCGAAGGCACCGTCGCCTGCGGCACGGGGGCGCTCCGCCTCGTCGAGGTACAACGGGCCGGCGCCAAGCCGCAGCCGGCGAAACAGGCGCTCGCCGCTCTGAAGCTCGCGCCCGGCGACCGGCTGCTCTGATGCCCCGCTTCAAGCTCACCATCGAATACGACGGTACGCCCTACGTCGGCTTCCAGCGCCAGGCCAACGGCCCCTCGGTGCAGGGCACGCTGGAGGACGCCTTCGCCAAGCTGAAGGCGGGACCGGTGACCGTCAGAGGCGCCGGGCGCACCGACACCGGCGTGCACGCCACCGGCCAAGTGATCCACATCGATCTCGATCGCGATTGGTCGGCCGACAAGCTGCGCGACGCGATCAACTATCATCTGAAGCCCGCCCCGATCGCCGCCGTCGACGTCGAGATCGTCGCCGAC
>JAAYVT010000317.1 GCA_012517025.1 Phyllobacteriaceae bacterium
AGTTGGAGATGCCGTCTCGAGCATAGTCGACGATATCGGGACAGGCCTGGAGCACCATCCCCAAGGGGAAAGCGCCATCCGCGAGTTTCGGTGCTCGTGGTTCGATCTCTGCCCTCGCCGCCCTCACTTCTTGGAAGCGAGGTTCAAGTTCAGTAGAGGTGTGTGGGTTTGAATTCTGTATGTGACGCTCGATTTGAGACTCATCGGCGCTCAAATTCTCGTCTTTCCCATGCGTTTCCAACAACATGAACACATCATCGGCAAGCGTGGAGAGGTCCTCGGCAATCCCTTCGAGTTCGGTGAGGCCGGCGTTGCGCGGAATGCCCTCGATGATCGAGCGGAAATGGGCGTGCACCTCGCTCCAGTCGACCGGCCCCCTGCCCTCTCGGCGCGTCGGAACCCCTTCCTCGATCCCGGCGGCGATCATCTTGGCGATGTCGCGGCGGCAGATGGTGATGCGCTCGCGCGCCAGCCGCAGTGCCCGATCGGCGGCGCGGACCTCTTCGGCAAGGTTCTCGATCTCCTCGGCGCGAGCGACGAGCGGCGTCAGATCGAAGCCGAAGGCCTGATCGATCTCGCCCCCCTCCCCTTTACGGGCGTAACGCTTGCCGTTAGGGCTGTCGCGGCGGACGACGAGGCCGGCGTCGACCAGACCGGCGATGTGACGCCGCAGCGTCGCCGGCGACATGCCGTGAGCCCTGAGCGCCAATTGCCGGTTCGACGGCCACACCACGAGCTTGTCGCCCGACAGCGTCGTTTCGGGATGGAAGCTCAAGAGCGCGTCGAGCACCGCCAGCGCCCGCTCAGAGACTCCGAGCTTGGCTTTGGCGGTACAGATCGAACGGAAGACCTCCCACTTGTGGACGACCTTCTCGGGGGCTCTCGCCTCTGCCGTGGACTGCGCCGCCACATGGGCGAGCGTCAGCGATCGCGCGCCGAACGGCGTGCGGGACTGGTAGGGTTGCATGGATCTCTGCCTTCGTTCAGGCAAAGAAAATCCGCTCGCCGTCAACGACGCAACGTGTCCGCCTCGGGACTTGACTGCGAATCAGGGAAGTGCGATTCTCAAACTCGCCAAAGATCGAGAAAGGGCTTCCGAGATCCGTTTCGGGGGCCTTTTTTCTTTGCTGGTTCAGTGATTGAGGCATCAGCCCCAGTTCATTTTCCTTCACTCCTTTCCTCGGCATACGCCTGATAAAGCTCAGGCAGTCTCCGCATCAGATAATCGGCGAATGCATCATCCCTCCCCCGCTCGAGCTGAATGCGGCAGTGTTTGGGGGAACGCGTGAGCTTCCCGATCTCTCGTCCGTCGACGCTTCTCGCGATCACCCCATCGTCCGAAGACGGTTTCGCCTCGACACTGAGGGGCTTCATCGCGGCAGCGAAAGCCATGGTGAACCGTTCATCAGTCTCTTTGGCTCGGACCTGCTCCGAGCGAAAAAGCTCTCGAACGCGATCGATTGCGTCGGCCTCCTGGAGCCGCTCGATGAACGATTGCCAACGGCCACGGCCAATCTTGGGGGCGCGGCCGATCGCAGCGATAATCTCTGGCGGCACGCCTTTCCCTACCGCAATCAGTTTGGCGGCTTCCGCTCGATCGATCGAAAGCGCGGACTGCACGACAGAGCGCTGAAATCCACCTTCTTCCAGCCGCAAGGCAAAAACTGCACGCTCGATGAAACTCAGATCTTCACGTGCTGAATTCTCAATCCCCTGTGCGATGACCAACTCTTCGTCGGACAAAGAGCGCACATAAGCCTTGACGGAACGGTTGAGCTCGCGCAGTGCCCGAACGCGGCGATGCCCGTAAGCACTCTGGTATCGACCCGCAGCGGTCGGGTGCTCCCGAACCAGAATCGGGATCTCCTGCCCTCTTTCTGCTATCGAGGACTTCAGAGCCTCGAAAGATACCGAAGCAGGCTCCATGAAGCGATCGGCGAAAGGCGAGGGGTCAACCAGAGCCGCATCGATTTCGATCGCGACCGCCCCGCTTGCAACCTTGTCACGAAGCTCTTGGTAATCTCGTTCGACTCCTGAGAATGTGTCCTTCAAGGACTTCACCGCCCCTGAGGTAGCGCGCGGAATCGCAGTGCTGTTGTCCGCAGACAACATATCGTCCGGTTGGGACGAAAACATCGAGCGGATGGACTGGGTTCGTTTGCTCAAGACGCACCTCCGCGAGTCGAACGTGTTGTGCCTTGCGGATGGAAGGCATTCCCCCAACCATCCACGAAGATGGGTCCCGCCCGACACTCGTTGTCAGCTGACAACAGCATTTGTGCCGCCACTCTCGTCTCCACCGGCCGTAGAGAAGGTGCAACGTTGTCAGCTGACAACGTCATTGAGTGAGAGCATGCGTGTGCAACGGTCATCTTTGACGCCCCCACACGGAAAAGATCAGATCCATGATCTCCTCGTTGACGGCATTGATCGATTCCATGGCCCGATCGTAGACCGATCGCCCTACCGAGCCCCGCGTCAGCTCGTAGAGCGACTGCTTCGTGAGCCCAGCATTCGCAATCGCGGTCGACTTCCAAGCCGACGACGCCAACACGTCCGTGTCGAACACGTCCCGCATCAACGCCACGATCTCTTGTTCCGGAACGTCACGAGGATCATGCCGCGTCACGAGAAAGCGCAGGAAGTCGTAATCCAAGCTCCCGCCGGCCTCTTCGATCACCGAAATGAGGTCTGAGGTCATGAGGAGGAACTGGCTCATCGAAGCTACATCGACCATCTGCGGGTGCACGGTGACGATCATCCCCGTTGCCGCATTGAGCGCGCCCATGGTCAAGAATCCGAGTTGCGGCGGGCAGTCGATGACGACGACATCGAAATCGTCGTCGACCTCTGCGATCGCTCGCGCCACTCGCCGGAAAAAGAGTTCGTCCGGCCGGCTCCGGCCCTCCATCATGTAACGTGGGGTCTGGTGTTCGAACTCCATGAGCTCGAGATTGCCAGGCACGATGCTGATGCCCGTAAAATAGGTGGGGCGTACGACCTCCTTCATCGCGATACGTTGATCGTCGTAACGGATGGCACCGTAAAGCGTCGCGTTCTCCGCAATATCGAATTCAGGCTGAAGACCGAACATCGCAGACAACGATGCTTGAGGGTCCAGATCGATCGCCAAGACTCGAAGGCCACTCAGCGCCAAGCCCTGCGCAAGGTAAAGCGACGTCGTGGTCTTCGCGGAGCCACCCTTGAAATTGGCGACGGTAATGACCTGAAGTTTGTCGCCCTCGCGTCGCCGAGGCCAGAACCTCACAGCATCCTTGGGTCGCGCTGTCGCAAGATAACGACGCAAATCCATGACCTGCTCGAGCGTGTAAGAACGCCGTCCGCTCGGCCCCAATTCAGGAACCGGGCCTAGGCCATCGAGTGACAACTGACGGAGATACCCATCGGAGACGCCCACGATCGCCGCTACTTCTCCGGACGTGAACGATCGAAGCGATTTCTGAGCAGTCGGCGGAAATACCCGCTCACCGACCGCTCGAAGACGGCGCGACAACGCATCTGCCCGGCGTGTAATCCGGGCGGATGTCGTCTCATGGGGATGGTCGGGAATCGCCGGGTTCATCGACATTCGCTTTCAGACGCTTTTAGAACGTAAGACGCACTCTTTCCGTCTCGATACATAAGCCACGATTCCCTCCGCGCGGCAACGAGAATAGGGTTAACGAGTCCTTAACGGATGGTTGGCCGCGATACCTCACCACTCCGAAGTCTCTCGCAAATTCCGCTACTTGCATCATGTGCCTCCTCGGGCTGCACCGAACGGAGCAGTCCGTCGAACTGTCGCACTCACCCAATTGCCCACCAAAACTGCTATTCCTTGCCCAACGCGCCTGCCACCCGCAACCCACCTCGCTCCATCCCATCGCCGCCGCGAGTCCACGGCCCCATGCCCGACAACCCACACCGCATCACTGACGCCGACCGCGCCGTCGCGGCCCGCCTCCGGCACCATCGCCAAGCACGCGGGCTCACTCAGAGGGGCCTTGCGACGCTTTCGGGCGACACCGAGAGGGCCATCTCGTTCTACGAGCGCGCGACGACACGGGTCTCGGCGCGCAAGCTCGTCGACCTCGCTCGAGCGCTCGAGATCCCGATCGCATGGCTCTGTGCCGACATCGATGACGGGGCATGCGTCATCCTCGATCCAGCGTCCGATGACGAGGACGCAACCCTCAGACGCTTCCTCGAAACCCCCGAGGGGTGGGAGCTCAACCGAGCCTTCAACCGCATTGCGAGTTCGGCCAAGCGAGCACTGATCCTCCAACTGGTGGAAGGCCTCGCCGACGAGCAGGGCGACTGAGCGGTAGCCGACGGTCATGGTTTGCCTCCCTGCCGCGGGGGCCGCTCACCTCTCTGCCGCGACAGCAACTGCCGCCGCTTCGACATCTCCGACCCCGCCCCTTCGATCGCTCTCCCGGTCGCACCCGTCACGGTGGCCGTCCGCGTCGGCAGCCACCCGCCGAACCCGGACGCAACGTGAGCCGCACCGTCACGTCGGTGAACGAGGTGCGTGTCGACCCAGCTCATGACGAGTTCCGGCACCTGTCCGATGAAGGCCGAACTGAAGGTGAGGAGCGTGAAGAGGAGGCCCGAGTAGACGACGAGGCCGCCGAGCCCGACGATGATGGTGCCGGGGCCGTCCGGTGAGAGCGCCGCCAGCGCCCCGCGGAAGAACAGGTTTGCGATGTCGAGCCCGACGCGGAGCACGAGCAGCGAGACGAGGAGGCCGATCACGATCAGAAAGGGCCGGATCAAGATGCCGAGCAGGAACATGTAGCCGGTCATGTTCCCGGCGAAGAGACCCGGCGAGCGCGTCGGCGCAAACTTGTCGAGAAGCCAGAGGGGCACGGCGACCATGGCCTCGGCGATGACGAGGAACCAGTTGAGCACGGCGAACAGGAACTGGATCACGAACAGGAAGGGGCCGACCCCCGACAGCAGGAAGCCGGGAACGATGAAGCACCACATCGCCGCCCAGGAGAAGGCGGAGAGGCCGCCGGCGACGACGCTGCCGACACCACCCGTCACCGTTTCGACGAGCTTCCCCGCGGCACTGGCGAGACCGAACCCGGCGGCCGTCTTGGCGAACACATGGCCCGTCGCCTGGATCTCGACGACCGGGTCTTTCCAGGTGCTCGACTCCGCGGTCGCGAGCTGCCGCAGGATCGTCTGATAGGCGGAGGCGACCCAGCCGGCGACCGACCAGGACGAGGACTGATCGGCGGCGGCCGCGTCGGAGGAGACCGGCACCGGCGCGGCTTGGGCGAAGCTGTCGTAATAGGCGTCGAAGCTGCGGGCGTAAGGGTAGACGTCCTGCATCGTGTCGACGAGGGCCTGATAGGCCGATCCCCAGCGGCTGAAGAAGGAGATGCTGGTCGAGGGATCGGGCGGGTCGCGGTATTCGAAGTTGACCGCCTCCGTCATGGTCGAGAGCTTGGCGTAGGTCGCGACCATCGACCGCTGCCAGAGGATGGCGCCGAGCCAGCCGTTGTCGGTGGCGTTGGAGAGATACTCCCGTTCGGCCGCCTGCACCTCGGCGGCATTGCTCTGGAGCGCCGAGACGAGCGCCGACGAGACGGTCGCCGTGGCGCTTTCGACCGCCGTCTTGACGCTCTCGCGGATGGCGGTGCCGTCGCGCGCCGCATTGACGATGCGCTCGGCGTTGGCCGCAGCCGTGGACTCGATCGTCGACATGGCGTTTTGAACGGCGGCGTTCTCGGCCTGCGACACGGCGGCGATCAGCCGGTCCGACACGCCGGAGGAGTCGGCATCGACGGTAGCGATGTCGAGATTGCGGTACTGAACGACGCCGCAGGGTTCGGCGATGCCCCAATAGGACGTGGACGAGAAGCCATAGACGGTCATGGTGTCGGTGGCGAAGACGGAATCGCCTGAGGTCGTCGTCGGACCGGTCGCCGAGACGGTGCCGGTCAACCCGGAGAGGCGGTTGGCGTAGTCGTCCATCAGTTTGGCGCAGACATAGCCGAGGGTGCGGGCGCGCAGAGCCTTGGCGATCTTGCCGCGCAGCGCATAGTCGGTGCCGTAGGTCCCGGTCGGCGCGGCGGAAGCCGACGAACCGTACATGCCGGCGAGCATGGTCGGCGCGACCTTGGCCCAGAGCGTGTCGCCACCTCCCGATCCCCAGAGCGCCACCTGGATGACGAGGAGTTGGACGACCGAGAGACCGCTCGAGACGGGGAGGGCGAGGATGGCGCCGAGCCCGACGCGGAGAAGCGTGTAGCGGGTCTCGATCGACCGGCCGAAGATCTGGCCGTCGTTGGCCGTGTCGGCGACCATCGAATAGAGCAGGTAGCAGGCGACGAGCGTCGCGACGATCAGGCAAGCGACGTGGAAGTAGGCGAGCGCCGTCGTCAGCGGCCGGGTCTCGCTGCAGATCGTCGAGTTCCAGAGCGCGTCGACGGTGCAGCCGAGCAGCTTCTTCAGATTGGCGAGCGCCAGATCGTTGGTGGTCGGGGTGAAGATCTGTTTCGACGTGGTCTGAGCCGCTGCAGGAGAGGGGAGGGCGGCGAGGACGAGAAGGATGCCGAGACGGCGGAGACGGTCCATCAGAGATCGCCTCCGGCCTGAACCGCGACCATGGTCGCGAAGAGGGCGGCGAGGCGAGCCTGCTGCTCGGTCTGCGTCTGCCGCAGTGTCAGAGAGATCGAACGGAGCCGGGCGAGTTCGACGAGAAGACCGTGCTCGGATTGACCGGCCAATCCCGCCGACCAGGCCTCGAAACCGTCGCCGCCGCCATATTGCGCGATGAGCTGGTCGAGGGCGACGAAGGCGCCGACGTCGGTGGTGCCGGTCTCGTGGGCGGCGGCCGACGACATCGCCCGGACGGCATTGAGCGAGACGAGGGCAGGGGAGCGCAGGGCTTCGAGACGACGCGCCCGCATCAGCATGAGGTCGGCCGAGGCCTGCGGCATCGAGGCGTCCGGAAGGGGGAGAGGGAGACCCGCGAGATGCTGGATGACGGCCTTGCGGGCGTCGTCGGAGGCGGAGGGGTCGAACAACGGTTCGGCATCGGTGAGCGAAGTCGTCGCCAACCTCGTTGCCGTCGCCGAAGCGACCGTGGTCGCCTTGCCGGGCGAGACGTCGACGTCGGTGTAGAGCTTGCGGCCGGTCTCGCCGATGGTGGAGAGCGACTGGGTGACCGTCGCCGTGAGATTGACCGCCGAACAGGTGTTCACGCCCTGACCCGTCTCGAAGGAATATTGTTCCTGCGCATCGACGATCGCCTCGCGGCGCGTCTGCTCGCTCAAAGTGGTGGCGAGCGCCTC
>JAAYVT010000318.1 GCA_012517025.1 Phyllobacteriaceae bacterium
CGACCGACAGGCGACCCTGCCAGCTCGAGCGCGGAGAGATGCGGCGCGTGTCGCAGGACCGCCGCAGGCTCCTGGTCGGCTACCACGTCTGCTGCCCCGCCTGCGGATTCGTGACCGTGGCGCTCAACGGCCACGAGGGGCTCGCGATCACCGAGAGCGACGACGGGACCCGGGTGACCTTCTCGAAGCCCCTCCGCTGCGTCTACTGCGCCGTCCTGATCCACCTGCGCGACGGCGAGGCCGAGATGGAAGAGGACGAGCATGTGCGGCGGACCCGCTGGCGCTGACGAGATGCTCCTCGCCAGCCGCGCCCGCGCCGCGGCGGACGACTTGCTGTCCGGGTGGCTGCGGCTCCCGGTCGACAAGGCCATGGACCTTGGCACGCCTCGGGGCTTCGACCGGGCGGTGGCGGCGCTCGCTGCGCAACTCCGGGCGCGGGCCAGCGCCTCCGACGACGCGGCCGTCCGCGAGGCGGTCCGCGTGCTCGACGTCGACTGGCGGAGCACCACGGCCCAGCAGCGCAGCGCGCTCGTCGCCCAAGCGCTCGAGGCGGCTGGCCGGAGGACCGCCGCCGTCCCGCGGGCCGTCCAGGCGGTCTTCGGCAAGGCCGCAATCGAGGTCGTCGGGGCCACGCGCGAAGGTGCGCGCGGCCGGCAGCGCCTCGCCATCGCGGGCGACTTCAACGCCCTCGATCGCCGCATCGTCCGCCACCTCACAACGAGCCAGGCGAACTTCGTCCGCGACGAGTATGGCCGGCGCCACGAGGTCTTCGGCGAACAGGCCCGCCGCATCGTGGCCGACGGGCTCGAGGCGGGGCTCGGCCGGGAGGACATCGCGCGCGACCTCGCCGAGGCGGCGCAGGCCGTCATCGCCGGCCGCGGGAGCTTCTACTGGGAGGTCGTGGCCGGCGCGTTCGTCGCCAACGGCCGCTCCTTCGCGCAGATGAGCGCCTTCGCCGAGGCGGGCATCCAGCGCTATGAGATCTCCGCCGTGCTCGACGAGCACACGACCGAGATCTGTCGCTACCTCGACGGGAAGCAGTTCGAGGTCGGCGACGCCCTCGGTCGCTTCGACCGCATCGAGTCGCTCGATGACCCCGAGGACATCAAGGCCGCCCAGCCCTGGGTGCGCGAGGCCCTCGACCCCGAGACCGGGCGGAAGGTCCTCTACGTCGAGAGCGGCGGCCGGAACGTGCCCATCGCCGAGGTCACGAGGTCTGCGGTCGGCACCCGGGACGACCGGGGCGAGTTCGCCCGCGGCCGGAGCGAACGAGAGCTGATGGACCTCGGGGTGAGCTTCCCCCCGTACCACGGGCTCTGCAGGTCGAGTGCCCTGCCGGTCGTCTGACCGCGGACCCCTGCCCGATTCAGCCGGCCACGTGTCCCACTCGCCAGGGCGCCTGGCTATACTCCGGTGGATGCCCACTCGACGGGCTTCCCCGGAGGCAGACCCTTGGCGAAGGAGACCGCACCGAAGACCAGCGCAGGAGGCGGCACCGCGGACCCCGCGGCGCGGCTCAAGGAGATCCGCGCCCGGGTGGCGGAGCTGCGCCGCCGGATCACGGCCGAGAAGGACCCGAAGGCCGTGACCGAGCTGCGTGCCGAGGCCGGCAAGCTCACCGAGCTGATCGGCGAGCTGGTGCGGGCCGCGGGCGGGAAGATCGGCGAGACGAAGAAGGCCGACACGGTCGTCTGGCC
>JAAYVT010000030.1 GCA_012517025.1 Phyllobacteriaceae bacterium
GAAGCCTCGCGCGAGGAGACCCGCCGGATCGATCTCGCCGAGCTGGTCGGCGAGGTGACGAGCGAGTTCGAGCTCGCCGGCCACGAAGTGACGCTCGCCGCCCCGTCCGCCGTCCCCTTCGAGGGTCGGCCGGTGGCGCTGAAACGGGCGCTCCGCAACGTCGTGGAGAACGCCGTCCGCTACGGCGGCGGCGCCCGGGCGATCATCACCGACACGCCGGAGGCGGTCGAGATCGCGATCGAGGACGACGGTCCCGGTCTGCCGGGCGACCGGCTCGAGGAGGCGTTCCAGCCCTTCGTGCGGTTGGAGCCGTCGCGCAGCCGCGAGACCGGCGGTCTCGGCCTCGGCCTGTCGATCGCCCGCGGCATCGTCCAATCGCACGGCGGCACCATCGCGCTGGCCAACCGTGAGTGCGGCGGTCTGCGGGTCGAGATCCGCCTGCCGCGCCCGCGCGTGTGAGCGGGGGGCGTGCCCGGGTCACACCGCGAGGAGACCGTGGGCGCGGAAGGTCTCTCGGACCCGTTCGGCGAGTTCCGGGGTCGGCGGGGGCGTGTCGGCGAGGGTGTAGGGAATGCCCTCGGCGGCCCATTTGAACTCGCCGAGTTTGTGGAAGGGCAGAATGTCGACCCGCTCGACGTTGCCGAGCTTCGCCGCGAAGGCGGCGAGCCCTTCGATCTCGTCGAATTTGTCGGTGAGCCCGGGCACCAGCACGTAGCGCAGCCACACCGGCTTGCCCATCCGCGCCAGCCGCTCGGCGAAGTCGAGGGTCGGCTGCAGGGCGACGCCGGTGAGATCGCGATAGGTCTCCTCCGAGAAGGCCTTGATGTCGAGCAGCACCAGATCGACGTCGGCGAGCAGATAATCGTCGGCGTGCAGGCCGAGGAAGCCGGCGGTGTCGAGCGCGGTGTGCAGGCCCATCTCCTTCGCCCCGCGCAGGATGGCGTGGGTGAAGTCGGGCTGCACCAACGGTTCGCCGCCCGAGAGCGTCAACCCGCCCTTGGCGTGGATCAGGAACTTGGCGTAACGGGCGAGATCGGCGAGCACGGCCTTCGACGAGGTCGGTTTGCCGTGGTGCATGTGCCAGGTGTCGGGGTTGTGGCAGTAGCGGCAGCGCAGCATGCAGCCGGAGAGAAACAGCACGTAGCGGATGCCGGGGCCGTCGACGGCCCCGCCGATCTCGCTCGAATGAACCCATCCTTGAATCGACGGACGCACCGCGCGCAGGCCGGAGGCCTTGCGCGCGGCGGTGTTCCATCCGCCGAGGGGGCGATCAGGAGAGGCCATGGAACGTCCGGGATACGACGTCGAGCTGCTGCTCGCGCGTCAGTTTCACGAAGTTCACGGCGTAGCCGGACACCCGGATGGTGAGCTGCGGATATTTCTCGGGATGGTCCATCGCGTCGAGCAGCGTCTCGCGATCGAAGACGTTGACGTTGATGTGGTGGCCGCCCTGGAAGAAGTAGCCGTCGAGCAGACCGGTGAGGTTGTCGATCCGGCCGGCCTCGTCGGCGCCGAGCGCCGAGGGGACGATGGTGAAGGTGTAGGAGATGCCGTCCTGCGAATGCTGGTAGGGCAACTTCGCCACCGACGCCATCGAGGCCACCGGCCCCTTGACGTCGCGCCCGTGCATCGGGTTGGCACCCGGCGCGAAGGGCTCGCCCGCCTTGCGGCCGTCCGGCGTGTTGCCGGTCTTCTTGCCGTAGACCACGTTGGAGGTGATCGTCAGCACCGACTGGGTCGGCATGGCGTTGCGATAGGTCTTCTGCTTGCGGATGCAGTTCATGAAGGTCTCGACCAGCCACACCGCGACGTCGTCGACCCGGTCGTCGTCGTTGCCGAAGGCCGGCCACTCGCCGGTGGTCTCGAAGTCGACGACGAGGCCGCGGGCGTCGCGGATCGGCTTCACGGTCGCGTATTTGATCGCCGACAGGCTGTCGGCCGCGACCGACAGGCCGGCGATGCCGCAGGCCATGGTGCGCAGGATGTCGCGATCGTGCAGCGCCATCTCGATCCGCTCGTAGAAGTACTTGTCGTGCATGTAGTGGATCGAATTGAGCGCGCCGACGTAGACCTTGGCGAGCCATTCCATCATCGGCACGAGCTTGGCGACGACGTCGTCGTAGTCGAGCACGTCACCGGCGACCGGCGCATAGGTCGGGCCGATCTGGTCGCCCGACTTCTCGTCGCGACCGCCGTTGATCGCATAGAGCAGCGTCTTGGCGAGGTTGGCGCGGGCCCCGAAGAACTGCATCTGCTTGCCGATGCGCATGGCCGAGACGCAGCAGGCGATGCCGTAGTCGTCGCCCCAATAGGGCCGCATCAGGTCGTCGCTCTCGTACTGGATCGAGGAGGTCTCGATCGAGGTCTTGGCGCAATAGTCCTTGAAGCCCTGCGGCAGGCTCTCCGACCACAGAACCGTCAGATTCGGCTCCGGCGCCGGGCCGAGGGTGGTCAGCGTGTGCAGGAAGCGGAACGACGTCTTGGAGACCAGAGGCCGCCCGTCGATGCCCATGCCGCCGATCGATTCCGTCACCCAGGTGGGATCGCCCGAGAACAGCTGGTCGTAGTCCGGCGTGCGCAGGAAGCGGACGATGCGGAGCTTCATCACGAAATGGTCGATCAGCTCCTGCGCGCCGGCCTCGTCGAGGGTTCCCTCGGCGACGTCGCGCTCGACGTAGACGTCGAGGAAGCTCGATACCCGGCCGAGCGACATGGCGGCGCCGTTGGCCTCCTTGACCGCGGCGAGATAGCCGAAATAGGTCCACTGCACCGCCTCGCGGGTGTTGCTGGCGGGCTTGGAGACGTCGCAGCCGTATTTGGCGGCCATCTCGACGAGTTCTTTGAGCGCCCGGATCTGTTCGGCGATCTCCTCGCGCAGCCGCAGCACCTCTTCCGACAGCACGTCGAGTTCGAGGCTGCGCCCTTGCGCCTTCTTGTCCTCGATCAGCCGGGCGACGCCGTAGAGGGCGACGCGGCGATAGTCGCCGATGATGCGGCCGCGGCCGTAGGCGTCCGGCAGGCCGGTGATCACGCCCGACTTGCGGCACTTCAGCGCCTCGGGGGTGTAGACGTCGAAGACGCCGTCGTTGTGGGTCTTGCGGATCTTCGGGAAGGTGGTCTCGAGACCGGGAGCGGCCGGGAAGCCGTAGGCCTCGAGCCAGTTCTTGACCATGCGCCAGCCGCCGAACGGCATGATGGCGCGCTTCAGCGGCGCGTCGGTCTGCAGGCCGACGATCTGCTCGAGCTCGCGGTCGATGTAGCCGGCGCCGTGCGCGACGATGGTGGAGACCACCGAGGCGTCGACGTCGAGGACGCCGCCCTTGGCGCGCTCGGCGGCGAGCATCTCCTTCAGCTCCGCCCACAGCTTCTCGGTGCGCGCGGTCGCCGGAGCCAGGAACGAGGCATCGCCCTCGTAGGGCGCGACGTTCTTCTGGATGAAGTCGCGCACGTCGATCTCGCGCGTCCAGGTGCCGGGGACGAAGTCCCGCCAGGGCTCCGCCGCCGGAGCGGATACGGCCGGGTCGTCGATGTCGCGGGCATGAATGTTCATGGCTCTCACCTCGTTGAAGGCGACCCGGGAAGGAGGACTTCCCGTCGGCCGCCGAATGTGTCGTCGATGGAGATTATGATACTTTCGTCGGAAATTCCGATCCGTGTTCCTCCGCGCCGGTCATGCGTTGGGGCATGGCCGCCGCTCGCTCCGCGCCGACCATGGCGACGCGCAGCACGTTGGTCGATCCGGTGACGCCGTCGCCGGCGGTCACCACCAGGGCGTCGCCGTCGGCGGCCAACCCTTCGCGCGCGGCGACCTCGACGGCGCCGGCGATCTTGGCGCGGAACCCGTCCGGGACCGGGGCGAACACCGAACGGACCCCGTAGGCGAGCACCAGCCGCCGCGAGATGGCGACGGAGCGGGCGAGGCAGAGGATCGGCACTTCCGGCCGTTCCCGTGCCGCCCGGAGGGTCGTCGAACCGGAGGTGGTGTAGGTGGCGATCGCCGCCGCGCCGATGGCGCGGGCGACCTGGTTCGCCGCGGCGGTGAGTGCGTCGGAGGCGGAGGGCGCCCCCTGGGCGTCGCGTTGGGCGTCGATCATCTGACGATAGATCGGGTCGCGCTCCACCCGTTCGGCGATGCGGTTCATGATCGCCACCGCCTCGATCTGGAAGGCGCCGGCCGCCGTCTCCGCCGACAGCATGACGGCGTCGGCACCGTCGAACACGGCGGTGGCCACGTCGGAGGCCTCGGCGCGGGTCGGGGTCGGCGCCGAGATCATCGATTCCAGCATCTGCGTCGCCACGATCACCGGCTTGCCGGCGCGCCGTGCCTCTCGCACGATGCTCTTCTGCAGCGGCGGCACGTCCTCGGCCGGCATCTCCACGCCGAGGTCGCCGCGCGCCACCATGATGCCGTCGACGAGATCGATGATCGTCTCCAGGTGGTCGATCGCCTGCGGCTTCTCGATCTTGGCGAGCAGCGCGGCGCGGTCGCCGATCAGCTCGCGCGCCTCCACCACGTCCTGCGGACGTTGGACGAAGGAGAGCGCGATCCAGTCGACCCCGGCATCGAGGGCGAAGGCGAGATCGGCGCGGTCCTTGGCCGTGAGCGCCGAGATCGGCAGGGCGACGCCGGGCACGTTGACGCCCTTGCGGTCGGACAGCGCGGTGCCGGCGACGACCCGCGTCTCGGCGTGATCCGTGGCGCAGGAGAGCACCTCCAGTCGCACCTTGCCGTCGTCGAGCAGCAGCTCGGCGCCCGGCACCAGCGCGGCGAAGATCTCCGGATGCGGCATGCCCACCCGAGTCTCGTCGCCCGGGGTCGGATCGAGATCGAGGCGGAACGCCTGTCCCGCCGTGAGCGCGATGCGGCCGGCGGTGAAGGTGCCGAGCCTGAGCTTTGGCCCCTGCAGGTCGGCGAGCGCGGCGATCGGGCGGCCGTGCCGGCGCTCGAGGTCGCGCAGCACGTCGAGGCGACGACGATGGTCCTCGTGACTGCCGTGGCTGAAGTTCAGCCGAAAGACGTCGACGCCCTGTCGGAACAGGGCGTCGATCACCTCCGCGTCGCCGGAGGCGGGGCCGAGCGTGGCGACGATCTTCGTCTGCCGTCTGCGGCGGATGCGCGAGGCGGCGGGAGCCGCCTCGAGGCCGTGACGCGGAGCGTTCATGTCAGATGAGCCTTCCCATCGCGACGGCGGTGTCGGCCATTCGGTTGGAGAAGCCCCACTCGTTGTCGTACCAGGAGAGGACGGAGACGAGGGTGCCGTCCATGACCTTGGTCTGATCCATGTGGAAGATCGACGAGTGCGGGTCGTGGTTGAAGTCCGACGACACGTTCTTGTCCTCGGTGTAGCCGAGAATGCCGGCGAGCGGGCCGTCGGCGGCCGCCTTGATCGCGGCGTTGATCTCGTCCTTCGAGGTGGCGCGCTTGGCGATGAACTTCAGATCCACCACCGACACGTTCGGGGTCGGCACGCGGATGGCGAAGCCGTCGAGCTTGCCCTTGAGCTCCGGCAGGACGAGGCCGACCGCCTTGGCGGCGCCGGTCGAGGTCGGGATCATGCTCAAGGCCGCCGCGCGGGCGCGGTAGAGGTCCTTGTGCATGGTGTCCAGCGTCGGCTGGTCGCCGGTGTAGGAGTGGATCGTCGTCATCATGCCCTTTTCGATGCCGATGGCGTCGTTGAGGACCTTGGCGAAGGGCGACAGGCAGTTGGTGGTGCACGAGGCGTTGGAGACGACCAGGTGATCCTTGGTCAGCTTGTCGTGGTTGACGCCGAAGACCACGGTGAGGTCGGCGCCGTCGGCCGGGGCCGAGACCAGCACGCGCTCGGCGCCGGCGGCGAGGTGCATCGAGGCCTTCTCCTTGGCGGTGAAGATGCCGGTGCACTCCATGGCGACGTCGATGCCGAGATCCTTCCACGGCAGGGTGGTGGGATCCTTGATGGCGGTGACCTTGATCGGGCCGCGACCGACGTCGATGGTGTCGCCGGCGACCGTGACCTTGCCGGGGAAGCGGCCGTGGACCGAGTCGTAGCGCATCAGGTGGGCGTTGGTCTCGACCGGGCCGAGGTCGTTGATGGCGACGACCTCGATGTCGGTGCGGCCGGATTCGACGATGGCGCGCAGGACGTTGCGACCGATGCGACCGAAACCGTTGATGGCGACGCGGAC
>JAAYVT010000319.1 GCA_012517025.1 Phyllobacteriaceae bacterium
AGGCGCGCCGCCGCCAGCGTGACGTGGCCGTAGTCGAAGTGCATCGGCCCGCCCTCCGGGTCGGTGAGCCGGCAATGCCCGTCCGGGCATTCGGCGTCCCAGGCCGAGACCCAGGTCGCCCCGGTCGCCTTCACGATCGGCGCCATTTTGCGATCGCGGTCGAGGCGCTCCGTGATGCGCTTGCGACCGGCGAGCTCGGGATCGCCGCGCATCGTCGCGTCGGCCAGGATCGCCGGCATCTCGCCGTCGTATTCGACCACCGGCCCGATCACCGTGACGGCGATGCCGCGCGCACGAAGCGTGCGGATGGTCGCAGCCAGGATCTCGTCCTCGCCGTCGAGCCAGCGCCCGGCCAGGATCACCGCGTCGATCTTGGTCTTCACCAGAAAGTCGTCGAGGATGTAGGGCACGAAGTCGTTGCAGTGACCCTCGGTCGACACCCCGTGCATCGGTCGGCACGCCGCCCCCGTCGCCTGCATCACGTTCCAGGCCGGGAAGCGTTCCTTCAGCGCCAGCCAATATTGCGCCGCGTGGCTGTCGCCGAAGACCAGCATGTTCGGCTTCGTCGTCGACACCGGCAGGCAGGTCTTCCGGTCGTAGATCTCGCCGAGGCTGACGAAGCAGGTGCCGTCGAGGAACTGCGACTTGTGCTCCGGCGTCTGCTGATAGGTCGCGTAGGACGCGATCTTCAGCACCTCCGGCGGATAGGTCCGCCAATGCTCGGCGTTCGCCGCCACCACGAAGGCGGAAAGCCCGACCGCCGCGACCCCGCCGAGCCCGCCGATCACCAGCCGGCCCGGCCGGCCCTTGCGGAAGGCCTCGATCGCCGGCCGCTCGACCAGCCGGTAGGACACCCAGGCGGCGGCGACCGACAGCGTCACCACGATCGCCGTGTCGGAGGCCGACAGGGTGACGTCGTGGCGCAGCCGCCAGAAGGTGATGATCGGCCAGTGCCACAGATAGAGCGAATAGGAAATCGCCCCGATCCACCGCATCGGCTGCGCCGCCAAGAGCCGCGTCGTCACCGCGCCGTCGCCGTAGGCGATGATCAGCGCCGCGCCGAGCGCCGGCAGCACCGCCCACGGCACCGGGAAGAGGCTCGACGGCCGGATCAGCAGATAGCCGAGCACGATCAGCGCCAGCCCGCCGAGCGCGGCGGCGTCGCGCCCCCGCTTGGTCGCGATCCGCGGCGCCGCGCCCGCCGCCACCAGCGCCCCGAGCCCGAGTTCCCACACCCGCCCCGGCAGCCCGTAGAAGGCGTGCACCGGCATCTCCAGCGACAGGAACAGGCCGAGCGCGAAGGAGGCCAGCGCCGTCAGCGTCAGCACCGCCTTCAGTCGGCTCGGCGCGAAGCGGTGGACGACGGCGATGAGCAGCGGGTGGACGATGTAGAACTGGTCCTCGACGCCGAGCGACCAGGTGTGCAGCAGTGGCAGCGTCTCCGCCGCCGGGCCGAAATAACCGGCGGTGAACTCGAACCAGAGGTTGGAGACGAAGGCGGCGGCCGATGCGGCGCTGCCGGCGAGCGATCGGAGATCGCCCGGGAACAGGGAGACGCAGCCGGCGACCAGCACCGCCGCCAGCATGGCGAACAGCGCCGGGAAGATGCGCACGATGCGCCGGCCCCAGAAGCCGACCACCGAGAAACGCCCGGCCTCGACGTCGGCGAGCATGATCGAGGTGATCAGGAAGCCGGAGATGACGAAGAACACGTCGACGCCGATGAAGCCGCCGGAGATCCAGGTGAGGCCGGCGTGATAGAGCACGATCGGCACCACCGCGACGGCGCGCAGTCCGTCGATGTCGTTCCTGTAGCGCATGCGTCCCCCGTCGGCGTCTCTCGCCTCTCCATGCGATGCCGCGCGGCGCCGGGCAAGAGGGGGACGGCAAAAACGAAGAGCCCCGCGCGTGGGTCGCGCGGGGCTCGCAACGTCGTCGCGTTCGACGGCGATCAGGCGGCCAGCGCCGCCTGGGCCTTCTCGACCAGGGCCTTGAAGGCCTCCGGCTGAGTGATCGCGAGATCGGAGAGGACCTTGCGGTCGACCTCGATGCCGGCCTTGTTGAGGCCGTCGATGAAGCGCGAATAGGTCATCGCTTCGGCGACCTGACGGACGCCGGCGTTGATGCGCTGGATCCACAGGGCGCGGAAGTTGCGCTTCTTGTTCTTGCGGTCGCGGTAGGCATAGATCATGCCCTTCTCGACGGCCGCCTTCGCGGTACGGATGGTGTTCTTGCGGCGGCCGTAGTAGCCCTTGGCGGCCTTCAGAACCTTCTTGTGCTTGGCGTGGGCGGTGACGCCGCGCTTGACACGAGCCATGGCGAGTAATCCTTCGGTTCAGGTCTGGGCTACGCGGTTCACGCGTAGGGCATGTACTGCTTGACGATCTTGGCGTCGCAGTCCGCGAGCACGGATGTGCCACGGGCGTCGCGGATGAACTTGGTCGTCCGCTTGATCATGCCGTGGCGCTTGCCGGCCTGAGCGACCTTCACCTTGCCGGTGGCCGTGAGCTTGAAGCGCTTCTTGGCGCCGCTCTTGGTCTTCATCTTGGGCATTTGGCTCTCTCGAGTTTGAGCGACACGAAAACGGCGGCGCCCGAAAGCACCACCGGCCACGCGACCGGTTGGATCGCGCGTGAACCCTCGCGTCGCTGGATGTGACTTTGGGTTCGAGCCTTCCAGAACCGCCACGGCATGCCCTTGGATCAGCCGGTCGGTTCGCAAGACGGCGGGGTTATAGGCGCAAGCGCCGGCGAATGCAACGGTCGCCGGCGGTTTTGCCGGCTCAGACCAGCGCGATCGTCTCGCCGAACCGCGTCGGCGTGCCGGTGTCGTCGAAATCGACGTCGAAGGTCGTCTCGCCGATCGTCACGGCGATCTTCTTCGCCCCGTCGAGCGGCTTCAGCGCCACCGTCCGCTTGGCCGCCTCGAGGCTCGGCAGCCCGACCACCACCGCCTCGACGCTCTGCGCCTTCGCCGCCTTCTTGCCCAGCCGCGCCACCAGCGCCGTCAGCCCGAACGGCGAGTTCTCGACCAGACAATCGGTGAGGCCGGCGAAATCCTTGCGCGGCTTGCCCTCGCCGTCCGACCAGCCGCCGTAGCCGTCGTGACGCAGCGCCAGCGTGGCGCCGCCGAGCCGGGTCAGATGCAGCGATCGCACGCAGGCCCATTCGGGGTCGACGGTCATCCGCCAGCGCGCCGCGAAGGCGGTCTCGCCGTCTCCGGCGACGCTCACCCCCTCGGCGGTGACGCCGCTCTCGGCGATCTTCACCTCGACGTGCTCGAGACCGATGGTCTCGGTCCGTCCGTCGCCGTCGACACGGAAGGTCCGCCAACGCAGCGACCGGTGGGTTGCGCTCATCGACGACACTCCGCAAAGATCGACGCAAGGAACCCGGCGATCCGGCGCCCGAACGCCGGATCTCCCGGCACCGCTCAGCGCGGCGCCAGGATCATGATCATCTGCTTGCCTTCGAGCTTCGGATCGGCCTCGACCTTGGCGACGTCGGCGGTGTCGTCGCGCATGCGGGCGAGCACCTGCAGGCCGAGATCCTGATGCGCCATCTCGCGACCGCGGAAGCGCAGCGTCACCTTGACCTTGTCGCCGTCTTCGAAGAACCGACGCGACTGCTTGAGCTTCACGTCGTAGTCGTGGTCGTCGATGCCGGGACGGAGCTTGACCTCCTTGATCTCGACGACCTTCTGGTTCTTGCGCGCCTCGGCGGCCTTCTTCTGCGCCTGATACTTGAAGCGACCGAAGTCGAGCAGCTTGCAGACCGGCGGAGCCGCGTTCGGAGCGATCTCCACGAGGTCGAGACCGGCCTCTTCGGCACGGTCGAGCGCGTCGTAGAAGGACATCACGCCGACGTTGTTGCCTTCATCGTCGATCAGCTGGATCTGCGGAACGCCACGGATCTCTCGGTTGATGCGCGGCCCTTCCTTGGGCGGCGGCGGTGCGCGAAACGGACGGCGAATGGTCGTGGTCTCCTCTGGTGTCGGCGATGGACGATCGTCGTCGCGGTCGATCGCGGAAGAGCGATCGAAACCGGCCCCTTCGCTCGACGAATGCTTCGTTCGCGATACGGCGAAGCATTCGGCCGACGAGGCGTCGTCGCATCGAACCGTCGGCGGGGACAATTCGACGAATCTGCGGGGAAGTCAACGCCGTCCTCGTCGGATCGGGGTCTTCACGCCCGTCGAACCGACGACGCGGCGAAGAAAGTCCTTCCATCCGCACCCCCGCCGGCCGATACCGGGGCGGGCGACGGAGCGAAGGGAGCGACGCATGGACGCGCGGTTCGAGACGATCGAGGTGGGCGAGGGGGCCGGCGCGCGGTCGATCGCGGTCGATCGGCGCTCCGGCGGGGCGCCGGGGCTGTTCTGGCTCGGTGGCTATCGCTCCGACATGGTCGGGTCCAAGGCCCTCGCCCTCGACGCCCACGCCGCGACCGAGGGCCTCGCTCTCACCCGCTTCGACTATTCCGGCCACGGCGTCTCCGGCGGCCGCTTCGAGGACGGCACCATCTCGCGTTGGCAGGAGGAGGCGCAGGCGGTCTTCGCCACCACCACCGGCCCGCAGATCGTGATCGGCTCGTCGATGGGCGGCTGGATGGCGCTGCTGTTGGCGCGCGCCCATCTCGCCGCCGTCGGACGCGCCGGCTCGCGCATCGCCGGCATGGTTTTGGTCGCCCCGGCCCCCGACTTCACCGAGGAGCTGATGTGGGCGGACTTCCCCGAGGCGGTCCGGCGCGCCCTCCTCGACGAGGGGATCTTTCGCGGTCCGGCGAACGCCGACGGCGAGTGCCTCGTCGTCACCCGCGCCCTGATCGAGGACGGCCGCAACCATCTGCTGCTCGGCGGCACGATCGAGACCGGCTGTCCGGTCGCCATCCTCCAGGGCAAACGGGACGAGAGCGTGCCCTGGCGCCACGCCCTGCGGTTGAGTGAACGCCTCGCCCTCGACGACGCGACCGTCACCTTCGTCGACGACGGCGATCATCGCCTGTCGCGACCGCAGGACCTGGATCTTCTGCTGAAGACCGTCGACGAGATGGCGGCGAACGTCGCCGGTCGCCGCCCCGCGCCGTAGCGACGCCGAAACCCACGCCGTACGACGTATTGACTCGGATCGTATACGTCTCGACCCTCCCTCCGCTACCGCACGGGCGGTGAGAGGAGGGGCATGCATGGGATACGAGAAGAGACGAAGGATGCTGGCGTCGGCGGCGATCCTGGGGATCGTGGCGGCGACGCCGGCTTCCGCCTCGGCGACCACGCCGGTGAAGGTCGGAGGCTGGACGGTCTACGACGGAGTCGACGGCAAGAATCCCGCCGCCTGCGCCGCCGTTCTGCCCATGGGAGGGGCCTTCCGGAACGGCGGCAACAACGAACTCCGCCTCCTCTCCGATGGGCGCGCCTGGTACGTCGGCACCGACTACAACGGCCCGAAGAAAAAGCTCGAGGTCTACTACGGCTTCGGCGATGCCGCCGAGGTGGCGACCTTCACCTGGGACGGGTCGAGCTGGCTGATGCTGCGGCTCGACAAGGATCAGCTGGACGCGTTCCGCGGCAATCCCGAATTCGCGATCACGCTCGGCGGCGCGGAAGGCCGGTGGAAACTCGCCGGTGCCGGCGCGGCGATCGACAAGGTGGCGCAGTGTTCGCGCGACCGCGGTCTCAAATCGGCCGCCGCCGCTCCGCCGCCGCCCCCGCCGTCGGGTGTGGTGGGCAAGGGTTGCCCGGCACCCGGCAGCGTCCGATCGGTCGAGGGCAAGCGGCCGGTGAAGGTGATGTTCGTCAACATGACCAAGGCGCCGCTCGACATCCATTGGATCGGCTATCAGGGCGAGCGGAAAAAATACCAGCGCGTCGCGCCGAACTCCAACGTCGAGCAGCGGACCTTCGCCACCCATCCGTGGATCGCGGTCGATCCCCGCGGCAATTGCCACGGCGGCGTCATGCGGGGCGATCCGAACGATCGTTCCGAGGGCGCCAACATGTTCCAGATCTGGGACTGATCCCAGGCACCGACGGCGTCGCGCGATCGACCGAGGTCGCCGCGCGGCGCCTCACTGCCGGACCGCCCCCTCGACCGCCTCGAGCCGGAAGGCGGCGGCCATCAGGGCGCGGGTGTAGTCGGTCTTCGGCCGCTCGAAGATCTCGCGCGCCGCGCCTTCCTCGACCACCTTGCCGTCCTTCATCACGATCACCTCGTTGGCGAGCGCCCGGACGACCTTGAGGTCGTGCGAGATGAAGAGATAGGCGAGGCGGTGTTTCGCCTGCAGATCGCGCAACAGGTCGACCACCTGCGCCTGCACCGACATGTCGAGCGCCGAGGTCGGCTCGTCGAGCACCACGATCGCCGGTTCGAGGATCATCGCCCGGGCGATCGAAATGCGCTGGCGCTGGCCGCCGGAGAACTCGTGCGGGTAACGATGCCGGGTCTCCGGATCGAGCCCGACCTCCTCCAGCACCCGGATCACCTTGGCCTCGCGCTCCTCGGCCGAGAGCTTCGGCATGTGCACCGCGAGCCCTTCGGCGACGATGTCGGCGACCGAGAGGCGGGGCGAGAGCGAGCCGAACGGATCCTGGAACACCACCTGCGCCTCGCGCCGGAGCGGCCGCATCGCCTTGGCGCCGAGCCCCTGCACGTCGCGCCCGAGCACCACGATGCGTCCCCGCGAGGGGAGGAGGCGCAACATCGCCAGCCCCAGCGTGGTCTTGCCCGATCCCGATTCGCCGACGATGCCGATGGTGTGGCCGGCCCTGAGCTTGACCGTCACCCCGTCGACCGCCTTGACGTGATCGACGGTGCGGCGGAAGAAGCCGCGCTTGATCGGGAACCACACTTTGAGATCGTCGGCCTCGGCGACCACCGGAGCGGCCGGATCGATCGCCGGCGGCTCGCCCTTCGGCTCGGCGGCGAGCAGCTTCCGGGTGTAGTCGTGGCGCGGCGCGGCGAAGATCTCGGCGGTCGGACCGCTCTCGACGATCTTGCCTCGGGTCATCACCGAGGTGCGGTCGGCGAATTTGCGCACGATGCCGAGATCGTGGGTGATGAACAGGATCGCCATCCCCATCCGCGTCTTGATCTCGGCGAGCAGCTTCAGGATCTGCGCCTGGACGGTGACGTCGAGCGCCGTCGTCGGCTCGTCGGCGATGAGGAGATCGGGCTCGTTCGCCAAGGCCATCGCGATCATCACGCGTTGGCGTTGGCCGCCGGAGAGCTGATGCGGGAAGGCCCCGAGCCGATCCTCGGCGCGCTGGATGCCGACCGCCTTCAGGAGTTCGAGCACCCGCGTCCGGGTGGCGATGCCGCGCGAGGCTTCGTGCAGCTCGATGATCTCGGCGACCTGCCGCTCGATCGAATGGAGCGGATTGAGCGAGGTCATCGGCTCCTGGAAGATCATGGTGACGTCGGCGCCGCGCACCGCCCGCAACTCGCGCTCGCTCGCCTTCAGGAGATCCTTGCCGCCGAGCAGGATCTCGCCGGAGGGATGCGAGGCGGCCGGGTAGGGCAGCAGGCGTGGGATCGACAAGGCGGTGACCGACTTGCCGGAACCCGATTCGCCGACCAGCGCCAGCGTCTCGCCTTTCGCGATGTCGAAGGACACCCGGTCGACGGCGAGCGACGTGGTCTCGCCCTGGCGGAAGGCGACGGAGAGATCGCGGACGGAGAGGAGAGGGGTGCCCGTCATCCGAAGGTCTTTCTGGGATCGAAGGCGTCGCGGACCGCCTCGCCGACGAAGATCAAGAGGCTCAGCATCAACGAAATCAGGAAGAAGCCGGTCAGCCCGAGCCACGGCGCCTGCAGATTGTTCTTGCCCTGCGCCAGCAGCTCACCCAGCGACGGCGAGCCCGGCGGCAGGCCGAAGCCGAGGAAGTCGAGCGAGGTCAGCGTGGTGATCGAGCCGTTGAGGATGAACGGCATGAAGGTCAGCGTCGCCACCATCGCGTTGGGCAAGAGATGCCGCCACATGATGCGGACGTTGCCGACCCCGAGCGCCTTGGCGGCGCGGACGTATTCCAAGTTGCGTGCGCGCAGGAACTCCGCCCGTACCAAGCCGACCAGACTGACCCAGGAGAACATCAACAGGATCCCGAGCAGGATCCAGAAGCTCGGCACGAACATCGAGGAGACGATCAGCAGCAGGTAGAGATGCGGCAGGGACGACCACACCTCCATGAAGCGCTGGAAGCCGAGATCGAGCCAGCCGCCGAAATAGCCCTGCACCGCCCCCGCCGCCACGCCGACGATCGAGGAGACGATCGCCAGCACCAGGCCGAACAGCACCGAGATGCGGAAGCCGTAGAGGAGGCGGGCGGCGACGTCGCGGGCCTGATCGTCGGTGCCGAGCCAGTTCCAGTTGCCGAGGGTGCAGCCGGGATCGGCGCCCCCCTTGTCGTAGCGCTCGCAGCGCTTCTCCTTGGAATACATCCAAGAGGGCTTGGCCGGCGCCGGTTCGGGGATCTCGTTGTTCGGTGTGTTGTAGGAGTAGCGGATCGGCGGCCAGATCATCCAGCCGTGCGCCTCGATCTCGTCGCGGATCACCGGGTCGCGATACTGGGTCTGCGGCAGGAAGCCGCCGAACTTTTCCTCCGGGTAGTCCTTCAGCAGCGGCGACAACAGCTCGCCCTTGTAGGAGATCAGGATCGGCTTGTCGTTGGCGATGAACTCCGAGAAGAGAGACACCACGAACAGGACCAGGAAGATCCCCAGCGACCACGCCCCGCGCTTGTTCGCCTTGAAGTTGGCGAGGCGACGGGCGTTGAGTGGCGAGAGGGGGGCGAACAGAGCCATGCCTCAGATCTCCCGGCTCTCGAAATCGATCCGCGGATCGATCCAGGTGTAGGTGAGGTCGGAGATCAGGTTGACGACGAGACCCATCAGCGAGAATACCCACAGCGTCCCGAAGACGACGGGATAGTCGCGGTTGACCAGGCTCTCGAAACCGAGCAGGCCGAGCCCGTCGAGCGAGAAGATGGTCTCGATCAACAGCGAGCCGCCGAAGAACGCGCCGATGAAGGCGCCGGGGAAGCCGGCGATGACCAGCAGCATGGCGTTGCGGAAGACGTGACCGTAGAGCACCCGGTGCTCGGAGAGGCCCTTCATCCGCGCCGTCACCACGTATTGCTTGCGGATCTCGTCGAGGAACGAGTTCTTGGTCAGAAGCGTCG
Source organism: Phyllobacteriaceae bacterium (assembly GCA_012517025.1). Classification (GTDB taxonomy): domain Bacteria; phylum Pseudomonadota; class Alphaproteobacteria; order Rhizobiales; family Ancalomicrobiaceae; genus Pinisolibacter. The sequence continues at coordinate 9,175 of JAAYVT010000319.1, forward strand.
TGGTGGTGAAGGCGGCGAGCGACATCGCGGTGAGCGGCAACACCAAGTGCCAGAGATAATCGACGATCTTGTGCGGCCAAGAGAAGGTCGACCACCCCTCCGAGGTGAGCCCTCGGAGCGGGAACAGATCCCAGAACGAGCCGCCGGCGAAGAGCACGATCAGGAGGATGCCGAACAGGAAGCCCGGGATGGCGTAGCCGACCACGATCGCGGCGGACGTCCACACGTCGAAGCGCGAGCCGTCGCGCACCGCCTTGGCGATGCCGAGCGGGATCGACACGCCGTAGGAGATCAGCGTCATCCACATGCCGAGCGAGATCGAGACCGGCATCTTCTCCTTGACCAGATCGACCACCGAGATCGAGCGGAAGTAGCTCTGCCCGAGGTCGAACACCGCGTAGTTCTTCATCATCAGCCAGAACCGCTCGAGCGGCGGCTTGTCGAAGCCGAACTGCTTCTCGAGCTTCTTGATGAACTCCGGATCGAGGCCGCGGGCGCCGCGATATTTCGACGAGACGTCGCCCCCGCCTCCGCCCTGGACGCCGCCGAAGTCGCCGCCGCCGCCGGAGACGCGCGCGGTGGCGCCGACGTCGGTGCCGGTCACCTGGGCGATGACGCGTTCGACCGGCCCGCCGGGGGCGAACTGCACGATGACGAAACTGATCGCCATGATGCCGATCAGGGTGGGGATCATCAGGAGCAGGCGGCGCAGAATGTAGGCGGCCATGTGCTGTCGTCGTCTCCTAGAGAAGGCCCTTGCCGAGGGCTCTCGCGCGGGCCTCGTCCACCCACCACGTCGATTCGATGGCGCGATCGTAACGCGGTTTCGTTCCCGGTCGATCGAACACGTCCCAGGCGGCGACCCAATGGTTCGCCTTGTACCAGTGCGGCACCCACCAGCGCCCGGCCCTGAGCACGCGGTCGAGGGCGTGGGCGGCGGTCAGTTGCGCCTCGCGGGTCGACGCCGCCAGCATCGCCGCGACCAGCGCGTCGACCGCCGGGTCGGCGATGCCGGAGAGATTGTCGGAGGCCGGGCTGTCGCGGAAGGGCGAGGTCCAGAACCGGCGCACGCTCTCATCCGGCGTCGCTCCCATCGAATAGCGCCGCGACACCACGTCGAAATCGAACTCGGTGATCCGCTTCTCGTATTGCGACGGATCGACCACCCGCTCGCGCGCGTCGATGCCGAGCGCCTGCAGGTTCTTGACGAACGGCCCGGTGATGCGGGCGAAGCTGGTCTCCGCTTCCAGGAACTCGAGTTCGAACGGCTTGCCCGAGGCGTCGACCAGCCGTTCGCCGCGGCGGCTGAACCCGGCTTCGGCGAGCAGGTCGGCGGCGCGCTTCAGGAGCTTGCGGTCGCGCCCCGAACCGTCGGAGACGGGGGGGAGCCAAACCTCGCCGAAGACCTCGTCCGGCACCTTGCCGCGCCACGGCTCGAGCAAGGCCAGCTCCGCCGGCGACGGCGTCCCGGTCGCCTCCAGCTCGGAATTGACGAAGAAGGACGGCGTGCGCAGGTAGGAGCCGAAGAACAGGTTCTTGTTCGACCATTCGAAATCGAAGGCGAGACCGAGCGCCTCGCGCACGCGGACGTCGGCGAGGATCGGACGCCGCGTGTTGAGGAACCACCCCTGCGCCCCCGAGGGCGAGCGATCCTCGAGCTCGATCCGCTTCACCCTCCCCTCGCGCAAAGCGGGGAAGTCGTACTGCGTCGCCCAGGCGAGCGACACGAACTCCTCGCGCAGCGTCGTCTCTCCGGCCTTGAAGGCCTCGAAGGCGGCGGTGCGCTCACGGAAGAGGTCGTAGCGGATGCGGTCGAAGTTCCACTGGCCGCGCGCGACCGGCAGA
>JAAYVT010000320.1 GCA_012517025.1 Phyllobacteriaceae bacterium
ACCACCACGGTCTTGACGGTCCGCGGCTGATCGGCCGAGGCGGGCCGCTGCGCGCCCGGATTGATCACCCGGACCTCGCGGCCGTCGGCCGACCGGCCGTCGACGTGCTCGACCGGGTCTTCCTGCAGGCTGACGATCTTGGAGCCGTCCACCTTGGTGTCGCGCTTGAGCGAGATCTCGCCGCCGCCGTCGGCGGTCTGGGTCTGCGCCTTGGAGGGATCCGGCAGGACCTTGAGCGGCTGCCCGTCGGCGTGGATCGTCACCGGTCCGCGTGCCGACGATCCGCCCAGGACCTTCCAGCCGGCGAGCGCTCCACCGCCGACCAACAGCACCCCGACCACCGCCACCGCGGCGCGGAAGCCGCCACGGCCCCGCTCGCGCGGCAACTGACGCGCCTCGAATTCCTCGCGCTGCGAATGCGGCATGATCACCGAATCCGCCGCGACGTAGGGCGAAGCCTCGCGCGCCGCCTCGGCGATCGCCGAAGTGTCGAAGTCGTCGAAGGTCGGCCGCGGCTCGCCCGGCACGCGGTAGCCCTGCGCGCGATCGGCGTTGCCCGAGGGCATCGCCCCGGCGAAGGCGGGATCGTAGGAGCCGGCCGAAATGCCGTCGTCGTAGGCGTAGTAGTCGGCCAGCCGCGGATCGGGCTGCGGCTCGGCCACCGGCTGACGCGTCGTCTCCTCGGCCGCCTCGCCGGCGATGGCGCGCAGCGACGCGATGTCGTGATCGTCGACCGGCTGCTGCGGAATGATCGGCGGCACTTCGCGCGCGAAGTCGCCGCGCACCCGGTCCTCGGGCGCGACCGAAGAGCGCAGCGATTCGAACAACTCGGCCTCGAGGTCGGAAACCTGCTGCGGCGCCGGCTTGGTCGGCAGCACCCGCCGGCCGATCTCCACCACGTGCTCGGGCCGCACCGGATGAGCCACGCCCTCGCCGAGGATTCGCGCCAATTCGGCGAGCGGGTCTTCCGCCTGCGGTCGCGGCGCGCGGCGGGCCGGCGCGGACTCGTCGGCCGCCCTCTCCAAAGAGACGTCTTCGGCTTGGCGCAGGGGATCGGACATCGTACGGGCACCTCGTGTCGACGAAGACGGCGGAAGCCGCTCCGTAGGCCGTCGTCCCGACGCGTGCCCTCAGCGCATTTCGTCGGGTGCGCTCACGCCGAGGACGGCGAGCCCGGACGCGAGAACCACGGCGACGGCTCTCACCATCGCCAGTCGGGCATGGGACGACAATGGATCGTCAACGTTAACAAAGCGTAATTGTGGCAGATCCTTGCCCCTGTTCCAATGGGCGTGAAGATCGCTGGCGAGGTCGTGCAGGAAGAACGCGATGCGATGGGGCTCGTGACTTTCCGCCGCCCCTTCCACGACACGCGGCCACTGGGCGATTCTCTTCATCAATCCGACTTCGCCGGGGTCGACCAGACGGTCGAGCGCGGCGCCGGCCAGCCCCTCGTCGGAGAGATCGAGGCTCGGCAGCATTTCGCGCGCCTGCGCGAACACCGAGTGCACCCGCGCGTGGGCGTATTGGACGTAGAAGACCGGGTTGTCCTTGGACTGTTCCGTCACCTTCTGGAAGTCGAAGTCGAGCGGCGCGTCCGACTTGCGGAACAGCATCATGAAGCGCACCGCGTCGACGCCCACCTCCTCGACGACGTCGCGCAGCGTGACGAAGGAGCCGGAGCGCTTCGACATCTTCACCGGCTCGCCGGCGCGGAACAGCTTGACGAGCTGGCACAGCTTGACGTCGAGGCTGGCCTTCCCGCCCGAGATCGCCTTGACCGCCGCCTGCATGCGCTTGACGTAGCCGCCGTGGTCGGCGCCCCAGATGTCGATCTGGTCGGTGAAGCCGCGCCGGTACTTGTCGAGATGATAGGCGATGTCGGAGGCGAAGTAGGTGTAGGAGCCGTCCGACTTCATCAGCGGCCGGTCGACGTCGTCGCCGAAGGCGGTCGAGCGGAACAGCGTCTGCTCGCGATCCTCCCAGTCCTCGGGAAGCTGGCCCTTCGGCGGCTCCAGCCGGCCCTGGTACATCAGCCCGGCTGCGGTGAGCGTGTCGATCGCCGCCTTCACCCGGTCGCCCTCGGGGCCGGTCTGCAGGCTCTTCTCCGAGAAGAACACGTCGTGGCGCACGTTGAGCGCGGCGAGATCGTCGCGGATCATCGCCATCATCGCGTCGATGGTCTTCGCCCGGACCAGCGGCAGCCACTCGGCCTCCGGCTTCGCCTTCAGGCCGTCGGCGAATTCGGCCGCCAGCGCCGCCCCGACCGGCTTCAGATAGTCGCCCGGATAGAGCCCGTCCGGGATCTCGCCGATCGCCTCGCCGAGCGCCTCGCGGTAACGCAGGAAGGCGGAGCGGGCGAGCACGTCGACCTGCGCCCCGGCGTCGTTGATGTAATATTCC
>JAAYVT010000321.1 GCA_012517025.1 Phyllobacteriaceae bacterium
ACGACGACGAGGCGAACCAGAGATCGATCGGCGACCGACGGCTGGTGCCGTCCACCAACGATGAACGAAGGACCTGAGACGATGAACAAGAACGACCTGATCGCCGAAGTCGCCACCAAGACCGGCCAGACCAAGGTTGCCGCTGGCGAGGCCGTCGAGGCCGTCTTCGATGCGATCACGGCCGCGCTGGCCGGCGGCGACGACGTCAAGATCGCCGGCTTCGGCAACTTCGTCGTCGCGACCCGCGCCGCCTCCGAGGGCCGCAACCCGCGCACCGGCGAGACCATCGCCATCCCCGAGCAGAAGTCGCCGAAGTTCCGCGCCGGCAAGGCGCTGAAGGACTCCGTCAACGCCTGAGGGCGGTGGGCGAGGCGGCGGCGATCCGGCCGCGGCCTCGACGGGACCGGGCGGCGCGTCCGCCCGGTGATGGGGCCGGCACCGAGCGTGGTGTCGGAGGGCTTCGGGATCGCCGCCTCGGCGGCGAGCGAAGCGAGGCCTCTTCGGAGGCCGAACCGTCGACCGACGGTTCGCAAGGGCGGTTAGCTCAGCGGTAGAGCGACGGTTTTACACGCCGTTGGTCGGGGGTTCGATCCCCTCACCGCCCACCATTCATCTATGAAATCAATGCGTTGCATGGTTGTCGGCCGGGGTGGCCGGTTCGCGTCGGCTCGCCGTGTCTGCTCGCCCCTGCGCTCGGGCTCAGAGTTCATCGAAATACCAACGCCGATGCAGGGCGTTGTGGTCGTCGATCTGCTTGCCGAGAACGCCGAGCATCCCACCACTCCATCGTTCGAAGGCGGGCAGCCCATCCGGGGTCTGCATGTTTTCCGGCATCGTCCGCATCGTATAGACGGGGTTCTGCCAGTCTCGCTCGGTGCCCAGCGTCTTGAAGTAGCTGCCGCTCATCTGAAACCGCACGGACGTGCGGTGGGCGAGTTCGACGCGTGTGAAGTCGCGATCCTTCAGCGCGGCGGCGACGTCGAGGAGGCAGCGATCGACGTCGACCATGGCGGCGGTGCCGTCGACGCGCCAGAGATCGATCACGAGCGTGGTCGGGTCGATCCCCCAGCGCAGATGCGGGACGATCAGGATTTTCGCGTTGCGCGGGTCGGCGGACAGGCGCTCGAAGGCGGGCAGCGTCACCAGAAACAGATTGGCGGCCACCGTGGCCACCCCCGCCAGTAAAAGAACGACGATCGTTTTGCGCATCGATCCATCACGCCATGGTTGTGAAATGATCGAAGCATTCTCGTCCGGACGTGTCGAGTCGGGAAGTCACCTCGTATCCGTCGGCCGGTTCGGCCTCGGGGAATCGGCGGCGAGCCCCCTCGGGAAGCCGGCGATCGGCATTGCCGGCGGTGGCGAATCGGTCCATCCGAGAACGGGACGACGGGAGGTCGCGTCATGAGACGGGGGATCGGTTGGCTGACGGCGATCGGGTGTCTGGCGACGATCGCCGGACCGGCGCGGGCGGAGGACGCCGCTGTCACGGAGGGCCGGCGCATCGCCCACGGCGCCTGTTCGCCCTGCCACGCGGTCGGGCCGACCGGCGCCAGCCCGCGCGCCGAGGCGCCGCCGTTCCGTGACCTCGGCCACAAATATCCGGTCGAAAACCTCGAGGAAGCGCTCGCCGAGGGCGTCGTCGTCGGCCATCCCGGCATGCCCGAGGTGAAGATGAACGAGCGCGAGATCGCCGCCTTCGTGGCGTGGCTGAAGACGGTTCAGATGCCCTGAGGGCACGGTGGGAGCCGGTCGTCGTTGCGCCGGACCGTCCTCAGGTGACGGTGAACGTGCCCATCATGCCGCCGTCCTCGTGCTCCAGCAGATGGCAATGGAAGACGAAGGGGGTGGCCGCGTCGGCGGACCGGCCGAAGGTGATCAACAGTTCGGCGCTGTTCTCTACCAGCACCGTGTCCTTGACGCCGGCGTTCCACAGTTTCGGCCGTTCGCCGTCCTCCGACAGCACCCGCGCCTGCGCGCCGTGGAGGTGGAAGGGATGCGCCATGTCGGGGCAGACGATCTCCCAGACCTCGGTGGCGCCGAGCGTCACCTTCTCGTCGATGCGATCGGCGGCGAAGGACTTGCCGTTGATGGTGAGCGCCGGCGCGTCGGCGGCTCCCGCCGTGACGTGGCCGGTGTACGGATCGACGGCCCCGGCCGGCATGGCCATGGTCATGCCGCCGTGAGCGTGGGCGGTGGCTGCTGCTGCGGCGGGGCCGACGCGCAGCTCGAACCGCCGACGCGGCAGGCCGAGGGTCGATTCGGGCAGGGCGGCGAGGGGCACCAACGCCTTCGGCAGCGGCGCGGCGGGCCCGCTGTCGCGCTCGGGCGCGAAGGCGACGACGCGGGTCGGACCGCTCAGCACGTCGGGCAGCGACACCACCTCGGCGCCCATGCGATGCTCGTGGACGTCCGGCTCGGTCATCAGATTGGCCGGACCGACCGAGAAGTCGACCAGGATCTCCGCCCGTTCGCCGGGGGCGAGCGGCAGGAAGGTCAGCTCGACCGGAGCGTCGAGGACGCCGCCGTCGGTGGCGACGAGATGGAAGGGGCGGCGATCCTCGAAGGCGAGGCGGAAGGTGCGGGCGCCGGCGGCATTGAGCAGGCGCAGCCGGACCAGCCGCTCCGGCACGCGCGCCAAGGCGTCGGCGATGCCGTTGACGATCGGGGTGTGGCCGCGAAAACCGTGTTCGAGCGCGGCCGAGAGCGGCGGCAGCACCGGAGTACCCTTCTCGTCGAAGTCGCGGTCCTGCAGCACCAGCGGCAGGTCGTCGACGCCCCAGGTCTGTGGCAGGCCGAGCAGCCCGGCGGTGCCGTCGTCGACGATCAGGAGGCCGGCGAGACCGTCGTGGACGTCGCGGGTGGTGTGGCCGTGGACGTGGGCGTGATACCACAGCGTGGCGGCCGGTTGGTCGACCGCCAACCGCGCCTCGAAGCTCTCGCCGGGGGCGAGCACCGGCCCGGTGCCGCCGTCCCAGCGGCCCTCCACCATCAGCCCGTGCCAATGGACGTTGGTCGGCCGCTCGAGCCGATTGACGACGCGAACCGTCGCCGTCTCGCCGCGCTTCAGGCGCAACGCCGGGCCCATGTAGCTGCCGCCGTAGCCGATCACCGCGACTGGGCGGTCCTTCAGGAAGGCGTGGGTGGCGGGAGCGGCGGCGAGCTCGTAGGTCTCGCCGGGCTTCACGTCGACGAGCGGGGGATAGACGAGAGGCGTTCCGGTCGGATCGGCGACGAGCGGCATGTCCTTCGTCGCGGCATTCGTCTCGTGGCGATGCGGTTTCTTGGCGGCGGCGGCCGGGGCGACGAGGCCGAACAGGCCGAGGGCACCGCCGGCGACGAGCGCACGACGCGACACGGGGAACGCGGATTTCGTCAAGGTCCTGCCTTTCGTGACGACGCCGCCGAAATCGGGGCGATCCGGCGGTGGCCGGGCATAGGACATCGGGATCGGGGCGGGAAAGCGGCATCGCCCGGCGTTTCGGGGCGCCGAACGCGAAAGAGGCGGCACGACGGCCGCCTCTCGCAGATTTTCGGGAAGTCTTCCGATCCCTTCGGATCAGAAGTCCATGCCGCACGCGAAGTCGGGCCCGCCCGACTTCGCCACCTCGAGAGATGGGCGGCATTCGCGGACTTCCGATCCTTCGGATCAGAAGTCCATGCCGCCCATGCCGCCGGCGGGCATGGCCGGAGCCGCGTCCTTCTTCGGCTTGTCGGCGATCATCGCCTCGGTGGTGATGAGCAGGCCGGCGACCGAGGCGGCGTCCTGCAGGGCGCAGCGCACCACCTTGGCCGGGTCGATCACGCCGAAGGCGAACATGTCGCCGAAGGCGCCGGTCTGGGCATTCCAGCCGAAGGCCGGGTCGGTGTTCTCGAGGATCTTGCCGACCACGATCGAGCCGTCGTCGCCGGCGTTGAGGGCGATCTGACGCGCCGGAGCGGAAATCGCCTTGCGGACGATCTCGACGCCGGTCTTCTGATCGGCGTTGGCGGTCACCACCGCGTCGAGAGCGGGGAGGGCGCGCAGCAGGGCGACGCCGCCGCCCGGCAGGATGC
>JAAYVT010000322.1 GCA_012517025.1 Phyllobacteriaceae bacterium
CGATGTCGTTGAGCACCGCCGCCGCCACCCGTCCCGGCGCCACCAGCGCCGCGATCATCGTGACGATGCCGCCGCGCGAGGTGCCGAAGGCGGTGAAGCGGTCGATGCCGAGACCGTCGAGGCCGAGGAGCGTGTCGTCGAGCTCCTGCAGCGGCGTGTAGTGCGCCGGATCGGGGTCGTATTGCGAGGCGCCGCGGCCGCGGAAGTCGAAAGTGACGCAACGCCGCGCCGGTGAGCCGCCGTCGCCCGTGACCAGCCGCGCGATCGCCGGTTCGAAGTCGCGGGCGTTTCGGGTGAGTCCTGGCAGGCAGATGATCGGCCGCCGGTCGGTCGTCCGCGCCGCCGGATAGTCGCGTCCGGCGAGCGCCAGACCGTCGCGGGCGAAGAAGCGGAAGGCACGATGCGGCGTGCCGAGCGCGTCGGCGGTGAGCGGGCCGAAGGCGATGCCGGTCGGTCCCGCGCCGGCGGGGGAGGGAACGTCGGTCACGCGCGGACTCCTGGCCGGCCGTCGCGTCCTCGCGACGGCTCTCGTTCGATCGACATGGGGCCGTCGCCGGGATCCGGCAAGGGATGGCGCCTCAATTGGCGCCGAACCAGGAGCCGATGCCGCCGGAGGGCTTCTGCGCCGGCAGCGAGCCGGTGGTGGCCGCCCGCGCCCCGACACCGCGTTGCAGGTCCTGCGCGATCTGCAGGCGTTGGCCGTCGAGACGGTAGCGATAGACCTGCAGGTTCTCGAGCACCCGTTGCACGTAGTTGCGGGTCTCCGAGAACGGGATGCGCTCCATCCAATCGACCACGTCGACGGTGCCGGTGCGCGGATCGCCGTAGTCCTTGACCCAGTCGCGGATACGGCCCGGACCGGCATTGTAGCCGGCGATCGCCATCACGTAGTTGCCGTCGTAGTTGTCGACGAGGCGGGCGACGTAGGCCGCGCCGAGGCGGATGTTGTAGGCCGGATCGTTGCGCCAAGCGTCGCGATTGTACGCGATGTTGAGATATTTCGCCGCGTCGCGGCCGGTGTCGGGCATCACCTGGAAGATGCCGGTGGCCCCCGCCGAAGAGACGACCGACTGATTGAATTCGCTCTCCTGCCGCATGATCGCGAAGGCGAGCGACTTCTCGAGCCCGGACGTGTCGACGTTCGGCGAGAAGCCGATCGGGAAGGCGCGGACCTCCATGTCCATGCCGCGCTGCGCCCCGGCCTTGCCGGCGGTCACCGCGAGGTTCATCCAGCCCTGCTTCTCCATCATGTCGATCAACGCCGCGATCTCGCCGGGCGAGCGCAACGTCTCCGCCATGTGCTTGGCGAAGGTGGTGGCGAGATCCTTGCGGCCGATTCGGGCGAAGCGCCGCAGCGCCTCGAACCGATCGTCGCGATCGATCGCCGTCTGATCGGACGAGGTGATCGAGATGGTGCGGTCGAAGCCGAGGTCGGACTTGCCGAGCTTGGCGCGCGCCATCTGGCCGTAGAAGGTGAAGCCGAACTCGCCGGCCCGGCGATAGTAGTCGTTGGCCGATCCGCCACCGCCGGCCTCCGCCGCCCGTCCCATCCAATAATAGGCGCGGGCGCGGGTCACCGGCTTGGAGGAATCCTCGGCCACCGCCGCGAAATGCCGCATCGCCGACGACGGGTCTTTGAGGAAGCGCAGCGCGTACCAGCCGGCGTGGAAGTCGGCTTCCGCCTGATTGGCCGGGGTCGAGCCGGTGTGGCCGACGACGACGCGATAGGCGGTCTTGGCGTCGCCCATGTCGAGCAGCTTGCGGCTGACGATCCGCTTCTCCTCCCACCAGTCGTCCGGCAGGCCCATCTGCTTGGGATCCTTCGGCGCCTTGACCAGCCAGTCCGCCGCCTCCTGCCACCGCTCCATCCGCCGGGCGTATTGGGCGCGGGCGAAGATGTAGATCGGATCGTCGCGCAAGCCCCCGGGCACCGCGTCGAGCAGCGAACCGGCGTTGCCCTGCTTCTTGTCGACCGCGAGTTGCGCCCGCGCCAGCGCCTCGTAGCCGCCGCCGAGCTTGCGCGCCGCCTGTTGGGCGTCGCCGGCGTGGCCCTTCAGCACCGCCATGTCGAAGCGGGCCTTGTAGTCGCCGGCGCCGAGCAGATCGCCGAATTCGGTTTCCAGCACCCGCTGTTCTTCGGCGGTCAGCTTGTCGTCGCGATAGGTGTAGCGCGCCCACTGCGCCGCTTCGGACTTGCGGCCCTTGGCGACGAGGGCGCGGGCGAGCATGATCCGGCCGCGATCCGAATAGGGCTTGGAGCCCTGGAAGGCGGCGATCACGTCGTCGGCGGAGGGGCGCTCCTTCTCCAACGCCTGTTCGGCGCGCTTGCGGAACAGTTCTGGGTCCGGCCAGGACGAATTGGCGATGGCGAAGGCGGTGATCGCCTGGCTCGGCAGCCCCGAGCCCATGCGGATCAGATACCAGTCGACGATCTTCTGATCGATCCGGTCGAGCGAGCCGCGCATGCCGTTGCCCGCGGCGCCGTCGCCGCGCGAGGCGGCGGCGAGCGCCCGCGTCAGGTCTTGCGCGGCGACCGGCGAGACGAACAGCGTGACGCCGAGCGCGAAGGCGGCCAGTCGGGGCGTCGATCCACGGATCAGCCGTCGGGTCAGAGCCAGCATCGAGATGTCCTCGCTTTCGTCCACTCCCTCGGGAGCCGGTGGGTCGCGCGCATCGGCGCACGAACGACGGACCGCCACCCCGGTCGCGACGGACGCGAACCGCGGGCGACGCGGGATGTTCCCCTCGACCCTAGGGCGCGCACGGTGAACAAAACCTTACGCCGTGCTTTCGCGCCGTTCCGCGCCCCGCGATCGCATCGCTCGAGTTGCGCCCGCCGTCGCCACGGATTATCGTCGCGGCCCACCGATCGCTCGGCCGACCTCCGGCGTTCGACGGTGGATCATGCGCGCTGTCGCGCGATATTTCCAGGCTTCCGAAGGGATTCCATGATGTTCAAGGGCTCGATCACCGCACTCGTCACACCGTTTTCGAACGGGGCGGTCGACGAAAAAGCCCTGCAGGATTTCGTCGCCTGGCAGATCGCCGAGGGCTCGCAGGGCCTCGTCCCCTGCGGCACCACCGGCGAGAGCCCGACGCTCTCCCACGCCGAGCACAAGCGCGTGGTGGAGTTGGTGCTCGAGGTCGCCAAGGGCAAGGTGCCGGTGATCGCCGGTGCCGGCTCCAACAACACGGCGGAAGC
>JAAYVT010000323.1 GCA_012517025.1 Phyllobacteriaceae bacterium
ACCGCCGAGCCCGAACAGGGCGGCGACCCCCGCCGCCGGCCCGGCCCCGACCCACGCCGCGAACGCCGCCACCACCGCGCCTCCGACGCACACGGCGACGCCGAGCGGCACGACGAGACGCAGGAAGATCAGCTCGAGCCGGTCGACGTCGAGCTTCAGCCGGCCGGCGACCTCGGCCGAGCGCAGGTCCTCGAGCCCGGCCGGCGCGATCGCGGCGAGCCGGCGGAACCATTCGCCGCGGGTGCGGGCGAGCAGCCGGAAGGTCGCCTCGTGACCGAGCACCCGGTCGAGCCAACGCCCGCCGGTGCGCACGATCGCGGTGAAGCGGATGATCGCCGACGGCGTGAAGTAGATCATCGTGGCATGGGCGAGGCCGGCCACCGCCATCGCGGTGACGAACCAACCGGCCGTCGCCATCAGTGCGAGATCGGCGAAGGTGGTGACGACCGACACCAGGAAGGCGGCGGCGAGCAACGGCCCGGCCCCGCGCCACAGTCCGACGAGGCGGAGAAGGTCACGCATCGCCGCGCTCCTCCGCCGTCGCCGCTCCGCCCCACGGAGGCGCCGTCGTCTCGGCCGGCGATCCGTTCGCCGCGACCCTCCCGGCTTCCAACACCACGACGCGATCGGCCGAAGCGAGGGTTCGCAGCCGGTGGGCGATGGTGAGGACGGTGCGCCCGACCGAAAGATCGTCGAGCGTCGCCGCCACCCGCGCCTCGGTCTCGGCGTCGAGATGGGCGGTCGGCTCGTCGAACAGCACCAGCGGTCCGGCCGCGTAGACGGCGCGCGCCAGCGCCAGCCGCTGCGCCTCGCCGCCCGAGACGTCGCCCGCCCGTTCGCCGAGCGGCGTGTCGGCCCCGGCCGGCAGGCGGGCGACGAATTCGTCGGCGCCGGCCGCCGTCAGCGCCCGGGCGACGTCCGCCTCGCGATCGCCGGACGGCGGATCTCGTCCCATCGCCACGTTGTCGGCGATCGTCCCCTCGAAGAAGGCCGGCGTCTGCGGCAGATGGACGAGAGCACGGCGCCAGGCGTCGCGATCGATCTCGGCGAGCGGCCGCCCGTCGACCAGGATGCGGCCGGAGGTCGGCGCCAGGAACCCGGCGAGCAGGGCGAAGACCGTGCTCTTGCCGGCGCCCGACGGACCGGCGAGCACCACGCGCTCCCCCGACGCGACCTCGAGATCGAAGCAGTCGAGGGCGACGCGGCCGTCGGAATGAACGACCCGGACGTTCTCGAAGCGCAGCGCCGGCGGCGCGGTCGGCGCCGCACCGGTCGCCGGCGTCGCCGCCTCGGGGGCGCCGTCGAGGAGATCGACGATCTCGTCGAGGGCGGCGTGCGCCTCGATCCGGGCATGGCGGCGCACCCCGATCTCGCGCAGCGGCGCGAAGAACTCCGGCGCGAGCATCAGCACGAAGAAGCCGGTGGCGAAGTCGAGGCTTCCCCACATCAGGCGGAAACCGACGGCGATCGCCACCCCGGCGATGGCGCCGGTCGCCACGAATTCGAGCACCAGGGCGGAGAGGAAGGCGAGCCGCAACACCGTCATGGTGCGCCGGCCGTAGTCCTCGGCCGCCGCCGCCACCGCCGCGGCGGCGCGGTCGGCGGTTCCCGCCACCTTGGTCTCGGGCAGGCCGCGGATCTGATCGAGCAGGTGACCGCCGAGCCGGGCGAGGCTCGCCCATTGTCGCCCGCTCGCCTCCTCC
>JAAYVT010000324.1 GCA_012517025.1 Phyllobacteriaceae bacterium
CGCGTCGCGGAGGAGGTCGGAGGGCAGATCGCCGACGGTGAGATACGGCCCGCCGGCGGTCAGCAGCATGCTCTCGACGACGTTGCGCAGCTCGCGGATGTTGCCCGGCCAGGCGTGGCTCATCAGCCGATCCATCGCCTCGGCGGCGAAGACGGCGCGCGGGATCGCGTGTTTCTCGGCGATCTGAGCGACGAAGTGCTCGGCGAGCTCGGGGATGTCGCCGGGTCGTTCGCGCAGCGCCGGAAGGGCGATGCCCACCACCGAGACGCGATAGTAGAGATCGAGGCGGAAGCGGCCGGCCTCCACCTCCTTGCGCAGATCGCGGTTGGTCGCCGCGATCAGGCGGAAGTCGACCTTGCGCGCCCGGGTCTCGCCGATGCGGCAGACCTCGCGCTCTTCCAGCACCCGCAGGAACAGCGGTTGCAGGTCGAGCGGCATCTCGCCGATCTCGTCGAGGAACAGGGTGCCGCCGTCGGCCGCCTCGATCTTGCCGCGCATGCCGCCCTTGCGGGCGCCGGTGAAGGAGCCCTCGGCATAGCCGAAGAGCTCGCTGGTCAGGAGATCGCGCGACAGGCCACCGCAGTTCAACGCCACGAAAGGCCCGGAGGCCACCTTCGAGGCGTCGTGGATGGAGCGGGCGAAGACCTCTTTCCCGACCCCGGATTCGCCGAGCAACAACACCGGTGCGGCGCTGGCGGCGACCCGGCGGGCGCGCTCGACCACCGCCAGCAGCGCCGGATCGCGACCGACGACGGTGCCGAAGGGGCGCGGCGGGCTCGGACGCTCCTCCGCCGCGACGCCGAGGCGACGCGGCTTGGCGAAGCGGGCGTGGCGACCGGGGATCGTCATCACCGCGCCGAGGCGCTCGGAACCGTCGTAGATCGGGGTCAGCCAGTCCTGGCGGAACCACGGCGGCAATCGCTGCGGGCGGGCGAGACCGCCGCGCCAGTCGAAATTCATCGCGGCGAAGCCGGCGAGCGCGTCCTCGCGGGTGGCGCCGAGGTCACGCAACATCGCGACGACGTCGGTGTTGGCCTTGATCGCCCGACCGTGGCGATCGAAGACGACGACGCCGTCGACGCCGCCGGACAGGCGGTCGAGGCTGCGCTCGAGCAGGCGATAGCGCAGGTCCATCTCGATCTGGGCGAGCCGGTTCTCTATGCGGGCGGCGGTGGCGACCACCAGCGCCATCGAATGCCGGCTGTAGGAGCGGCGCAGGCCGGAGACGTCGATCGCGCCGAGGATCGCGCCGTCGCAGGGGTCGCGGATCACCGCGGCCGAGCACGACCACTGCTTGATCCCTTCGCAGAAATGTTCGGCGGAGTGGATCTGCACCGGCCGACCGGTCTCGATCGCGGTGCCGATGGCGTTGGTGCCGCAGGTGAGCTCGCTCCAGTTGGCGCCGGGGACGAGGTGGATGTTCTCGGTGGCGCCGCGCAGCGAGGTGTCGCCCTCGAGGTTGAGGATCAGACCGGCGGGGTCGGCGAGCACCATCACCGTGCCGGTCTCGTGCAGGAACTGGCGCGCCGAGGCCATCACCGGAGTGCTGGCGTCGATCAGCTCCAGGCAGCTGCGGCGCAGGGTCTCGAAGTCGTCGCCGCCGATCGGCGGCGGGGCGCGATCGCGACGGTGGTCGACGGCGGCACCGACGCAGCGATCCCACGATCGCCCGATGGTGTCGCGAACGCTGGGGACCGGCAGCTGTCGCGCCGCGAGAAAGCGTTCCCACGACGACATGACGGCACGGTCGTTTTCCGGGGCGGAAAACAACTCCTCGGGAGCCGTGTTCGGCATCTCCTCCTCCCAATGATCTGTTCGTTGCTCGGCGATCTGACGTCGCCCGACGGAGGATCGCGAAGCCTCCCCGCTCCCCGGACCCCGGCCCCTCGGCGCGGTCGTCTCTCGACGCCACGCTCGACGGTGATCCCCATCGTATTCACGGCCGGCCGTTTCTGGCAAGCAATTTCAAGTCTTCATGGAAGATGCTGCCCCAGACAGACGGCAGGACGAGTCTTCGAGATACTGCAGACGTTCGGCTTTCGATCGTTCCGGCGTGGCGAGCGTTCGATTTTCGAACGCTCTGGACGAAGGACTACGGTCGACGATCGACACTTTCGACGAGGATGCGAGGCATCTTCCGAAAACTATTCTTGGCCTGTTCCTTGCTCGGCGCCGGGCCGAACCCGCGACGAAACGGCGGGGCACGCCACGGAGGACACCATGGATCGAAACACAGGCGGCGACGCGGCGCCGGGCCGCGACGACGGCCGCATTCCGGTCACCCTGCTCACCGGCTTTCTCGGCGCCGGCAAAACGACGTTGCTCAATCGCCTGACGGCGCGCGCCGACATGGCCGGTACGGTGCTGTTGATCAACGAATTCGGCGAGATCGGCATCGATCAACACTTGGTCGAGACGCTCGACGAGCAGACGGTGATCCTCGATTCCGGTTGCCTGTGCTGTTCGATGAACGGCGATCTGATCGCCGCGTTGACCTCGCTGCACGAGCGGATGGCGCGGCGCGAGATCCCGCCGATCCGTCGCGCGATCATCGAGACCACCGGGCTCGCCGATCCGGTGCCGGTGGTCAACACGCTGATGGAGAATCGTGCCGTGTCGCTGCGCTTCGTCTGCGACGGCGTCGTCACGGTGGTCGACGCGACGCTCGGACTGGAGCAGTTGGCGCGGCACGGCGAGGCGGTGCGGCAGGTGTCGATCGCCGATCTGTTGCTGGTCGGCAAGGCCGACCTCGCCGCATGGGCGACGCGGGCGCGGCTCTCCGCCGAACTCGCCCGGCTCAATCCGTCGGCGCGGCGGGTGGAGATGCGCCACGGCGACGTCGCCCCGGACTTGCTGTTCGGCGCCGGGATCTACGCGACCGACCGGGCGACGACCTCGATCGACGCCTGGATGGGATGGTCGGCCGGCGCCGAGCGCTCCGCCGGAGAGGCGAGCCCGCACGTCCACACGAAAGTCTGCGGTCACGATCACGGCGACGGCCGCGGCTGCGCGATCTGCGACGAGGAGGCGCCGTCGGCCCCCCACGCGCCGCAGGCCGCGCACGCCCACGGCGACGGCATCGCGAGTTTCGTGGTGAGCTTCGACGCACCGGTGCCGTGGCGCGGTTTCGCCGTGGCGATGGGCGGCATCGTCGCCCGCTGGGGCGAACGGCTGCTCAGGGTGAAGGGGCTGGTGCGGGCGGAGGGCGAGGAGGCGCCAGTGGTGGTGCAATGCGTCCAGGACAACGCCTATGCGCCGGTGAAGCTGCCGCGCTGGCCGTCCGAGGGTGCGTTTTCCGATCGGCGCGGCCGGCTGGTGTTCATCGTCGACGGTCTCGGCGCGGACGAGGTGGCGGAGATCTGCGCCCGTCTCGCCGACCTGCCCGGCGGCAGCGCCTCGGTGCAGAAGCTGGCGGCGGCGCCCAATCTGCCGACCCGGTGTTGGCTCGACGCGCGCCTGCCGATCCTGCATCGCGGCTCGTTCGAAACCGACGCCTGGGTGGTGATGCCGCGCCGTTACACCGCCGTCGTCCGCAGCGCGTGAGCGCGCTCGACCGTGCCGAAAACGAGACCCCCCGCCGGATCGCTCCGGCGGGGGGCGTCTCGATCGGCGACAGGGAGGTTCAGCGCAGCCGATCGAGACTGTCGAGGACGGTTTCCGGGCGCGCCTCGACGGGGATCTCGACGAAGCGGAAGCTCTTTCCCGCGCATTCCGGGGCGGGCTCACCCCGCCACACCGCCGCGCCGACGTCGAGGCCGAAGGCGCCGGCGAGCGGAGCCTCGAACGGTCGCTCGGCGATCACCGCGTCGAATTCGGCGAGGGCCGCCGGATCGAGGCCGTCGGCGAAGCGTCCGCGCAGCGCCACGCCCCAGCGGTAGTGCTCGGCGACGTTGAGGATCGGCCGATAGGCGGCGAGCGCGGCCGCGTCGATCTCGCGGGCGCCGTCCTCCTCGAACAGCACGCCGGCGATCGGGTGGCTCGACACCGCGCGCAGGAGGTCGGCGAGGTACATCGCGGCGTCCTCGACCGCGTCGTCGTCGACCTCGAGATCGGCGAGCCCGGCGATCGCCTTGGCCTCCTCCAGCCAGGCACGCGGGCCGGGGAAGGCGAGGACGACCGGGCTGCGGCCGCGCATGTGGGCGAGCACCGCCTCGACCACCTCGTCGAGCACGCGGCGCGGCCCGTCTTCGTCGAGCAGCTTGCGCAGCGGCACGGCGACGCGGCGACGGGCGCCCATGTCGGCGACGAGATCGGGGTGGCGGCGCGTCCACGAGCGATAGAGATCGGCGACGTCGATCACCGCCACGTCGGGGCGCAACAGGCCGTGCGCCTGGGCGAAGAACGAGAGGTAGGCCGCCGGGGTTTCCCAAGGATCGCCCTCGGCCCCGGCGAGAAGTCGCCGGGCATAGCCCGACGACTTCAGCCACACCCTCACGCCGCCGCCCGTGCCCGATCCGTCGGGCAGGTGGGGAGCGAGATTGGAGCTCATTGCTTCTCGTCCCCCATCGCACCGGCCGCCTTCAGACGCGCCTCGAGTTCGGCGATGCGCACGTCCTTGGGATGGGCCATGTAGTTGGGCTTCGGCGCGTCGCCCTTCCGGGTCCGGCCGACGCCGCCCATGTAGAGCGTGCCGACGTCGTCGCCCCAGCAGCCGAAGTACTGGATGTGGGCCGGCGGCACCTCCTTGTTCCAGCTCTTCACGAACTCCGAATAGGGCACGGAGCGGGCGATGCGGGCCTTGCGCTCGGCGGCCCGGGCCTCGGCCGTGGCATCCCAGTCGATGGCGAGCGTCGTGTGATCGAACACCACCTTGTAGAGCCGTTCGGCGACGGGGGCCGAGATCAGCCCCTCCTCGATGTCGCGGACGACGCCCTCGGGATCGCGCTCGAGCAGGTCGCCGTAGCCGGCGCCGGCGCCTTGGGAGATCATGAAGAGCTCGCCGCGCTTCGAAATCTCGAAGCCCATGCCCATGTGGTGGGTGGTGTAGGTGGCGCCCTCGAAGGGACGCTCGTTCATGATCTCCTCGATCGAGTGCTTGAACTTCTCCGGCTGGTTCATCAGCACGTCGTAGACGTCGACGCCCTGCACCTTGGAGAGCGGATAGGCGCCGCAGGCATAGCCGCCGAAGAGACCCTGCAGCGGCGGGAATTTGGCGCCCTGACAGACCGTCATGAAGCCCCACTGTTCGCTGTCCTTGGTCGCCACCATCATGGTGTAACCCTGGCCGCCGCGATATTTGCCGGGCGCGATGGCGTCGCGCGTCATCTTCTTGGAGACGAGCTGGAGGAAAGGCACCTCCTCCTCGTTCAACTCCTGCTCGCCGATGTCGGCCATGGTGGCGAAGATCGGGGCGAGCGCGTGTTCGCCGTCGCGGTCGACGGTGGCACCGGCGCCCATGCCGTTCAAGTCGGCGCAGAGGTTGCCGAGGGTCTCGCCGTGCTGGGAGACGCCGCCCCAGATGAAGGTGTTGATCATGTTGAAGGTCGGGGCGTGGACCTTGGTGAACTTCTCCGGGCAGGAGTAGAGGAACTTCGCCACCGCGTGCTGACCGGCGGTGAAACCGGTGAAGATCGACATCAGCGACTGCGAGTTCGGCGCATCATAAGAACAATTCACGATCGAATGGGGATCGGTGATCACCTCGATCGGGGCGAAGGCCGCCTGCCCGCGCGGCAGATCCGGCCAGACGTAGCAGAGGAACACCTGTGCCAGCATGCCCTTGAGGCCGGCGACGATGGTGTTGGTGGCGCGGTTGGTGAACTCCGGCGCCGAGCCGCGGAAGTCGAAGATCAGCCGATCACCGGTCTTGGTGAGCTTGCAGTTGATCTTGACCAGGCAGTTCTCGCGCAGGGTGGAGTCCTGCATGATGTAGGTGCGGACCGTCATGTCCGGCCACTGCGAGATGCGCCGCTTCACTTCGGCGCGGACGTGCTCCATGGTGAGGCGCAGGGTGGAGATCAGCGCTTCCGGCCCGTCGGTCTTCAAGGTCTCCTCGATGCGCTGCTTGATGCGCAGGCAGGCGAAGAGCTTCACCTTCATGTCCTCGTACTGGAGCTTGGGCTCGCGCACCGAGTTCTGCAGGAAGGTGAGGATGTCGCGCTTGATCTGGTAGTTCTCGACCACCTTGAACGGCGACATTTTGAGCCCCTCGTCGGAGGGGCTCTCGGCCATCGACGGCATGCCGCCGGGCTCGATGGCGCCGTTCTCGCCCTCGTGCACGGTCGAGGCGACCCAGCAGACGAGCCGGCCGTCGTGGAAGATCGGCAAGATCATCGACTGGTCGGTGTTGTGGACGTTTCCGTAACGGCTGTCGTTGTGGATGAAGCCGTCGCCCTCGCGCACGCCCACCGTCGGGTCGTTCATCCAATTCTTGATGATGAACTTGATCGGGTGGTGGACCAGGGCGGAGAAGATCAGCACGCCACCGGCCGAGGCGATGGCGAGATCGCCGGAGGCCGAATAGACGCCGGTGATGACGTCGCCCCACTTGGCGCCGGGGGCGGCGCCCATCTGCTCCACCATCTCGTAGCCTTCGTCGCAACCCGACTGCAGGCGATCGCGGATCTTGGCGATGGTGTGCGGCTCGCTCACCTTTTCGATCGCCACGTCCTCGTCGGCCGAGCGCGGCATCAGATCATGGTTCTGCATGATCTGCGGGTCGGGACCGAGGAACAGGGTGGTGTCGGACAGGAACTTCTTGATCAGGTCGATCTCTTGCGGCGACGGCGTCTTGCCGCGCAACGGCTTGGACATCTCGTTCATTTCGTTTCCTCCGGGAACTTCGGTCAGTTGAGGTGCTCGACGGCGGCGCCGCGCAGGAACCAGGAGGCGCCCTGACGCGCCGCGACGAAGGTCCAGCCGGGGTTGACCAGGAAGGTCGTGACCTCCGAGGCGACGATCGCCGGGCCGTGGATCTCGACGCCGGGCTCGATCGCGGCGCGGCTCCACACCGGCGTGTCGAAGGCGCCGTCGAAGCCGACGAAGTGGCAGGTACGACGGCTGGCCGGCGGCGGCGCCGCCTTGCGCTCGGCGCGCGGGACCGGCTTGATGTCCTCGAACCGCACCGTCTCGTGATGGACGTAGGCCGCGACGCGGATGGTGTTGATGCGAATGCCGGCTTCCGGCGCCTGCGAGCCCTCGCCGAA
Source organism: Phyllobacteriaceae bacterium (assembly GCA_012517025.1). GTDB lineage: Bacteria > Pseudomonadota > Alphaproteobacteria > Rhizobiales > Ancalomicrobiaceae > Pinisolibacter. The sequence goes on from JAAYVT010000324.1 coordinate 7,146, forward strand.
GCGCTTGCCGTAGTCGTTGGAGAACTGCGAGATCATGGCGAGGACGTCGCCGGGGCCGTGCACCTCGTGGTTCTCGATCACCGCCGTCGTCTGGACGAGCTGGTTGCCGTAGCGCATGTCGAGTTCGAGGCTGTGGCGGATGTCGGCAAGCGCCACGCCCTGACGCAGCAGATCCTGAGTGCCGCGTTCCTTCAGATCGGCGACGATGGCGTTGAAGCGATCGTAGTCGTCGAAGATGTGGCGGGTGTTCGAATCGTAGAGCACCATGTAGAGCGACTGCTCGTGGATGTGCAGCTGGTGCATGTTGCCGGCGCCGACGGCGGAGAACACCGAGGAGAGCGGCGGCGCCAGGATCCGATCGATGGCGAGGTTCTGGGCGATGCCGCAGCAGTGCAGCGGCCCGTTGCCGCCATAAGCGAGCATGGTGAAGTCCTTGGGGTCGTACCCGCGGGCGCGCAGCTCGGTGAAGAGCCCGTTGGCCATGTTGTCGTCGACCTTCTCGCGGATCAGCTTCGCCGCCGTGGTGACGTCGACGTCGAGATCGTCGCAGAGCGCGTCCTCGATCGCCGCCTTGGCGCGGCGCGGATTGAGCGGGATCGAGCCGCCGGCGTAGTTGGCCGGGTCGAGATAGCCGAGCACCAGGTCGGCGTCGGTGACGGTGGCGTTGCGGCCGCCACGGTCGTAGCAGGCCGGGCCCGGATCGGAACCGGCCGACTGCGGACCGCACTTCACCGTCTTGTACATGCGGTCGTAGGAGGCGATCGAGCCGCCGCCGGCGCCGAGGGTGACGAGATGGACCATCGGCACCGACACCAGCCAGCGGTCGATGACGGGGTTGAAGTCGTAGTGCTTGATGCCGCCCTCGACGACGATGCCGATGTCGTAGGAGGTGCCGCCCATGTCGGTGGCCACGACGTTGCCGAGACCGGCCTGGGTGGCGAGATGCTCGGAGGCGCCGATGCCGGAGACCGGACCGGAGTGGATGGTCTGCAGCGCGTCGGTGGAGTTCAGCTGCGCCATGCCGCCCGAATTGTGGATGACCAGCATCGGCTTGTCGTAGGCGTGGGCGCGCAGGTTCTGCTCCAGCGCGGAGAGCGCGTGATACATGGTCGAATGCAGATAGCCGTCGACGATCGCCGAGGTGGCGCGAACGTATTCGCCTTTCCGGCCGGCCACCTGATGCGACAGGATGATCTGGATCGCGCCGAGCACGTGCGAGGGATATTCCTCGAGCAGGATCTCCTGGATGCGGATCTCGTGGCCGGGCGCGACGACGCTGTTGACCAACGCGACGACGATGATCTGGGCGCCGAGATCGACGAGGTCGCGGATCTGCTTGCGCACGTCTTCTTCGTCGAGCGGCATCACCAGCTTGCCGGTGAAGTCGACGCGCTCGCGCACGCCGCGGATCATGTGCGCGGCGACCAGCGGGTCGGGGCGCTGGGCATTCGGCATGTCCTGCTGGCCGAGGTTGTCGAGACCCTCGCCGTAACCACGGGCGCGGGAGAGCGGCACGGTCGCCTCGTAGCCGGCGGTGACCAGCATGCCGATCTTCGGGCCCTTGTGCTCGATCAGCGCGTTGGTGCCGAGGGTGGTGGCGTAGCGCACCGAGTCGACGGTGGCGAGGATGTCGTCGAGGTCGACGCCGAGCACCTTGCAGGCCTTGCCGAGCGCCTCGTTGAAGCCCATGGCGAGGTTGTGGTGAGTGGTGAGGGCCTTGGCCTCGATGTACTTGCCGTCCCAGACCACGAAGCAGTCGGTGAACGTGCCACCGATGTCGACGGAAACGCGTTTCATGTGACCTCCCTGAGGATGTGGCGAGCCGCTGCGGGCTCTCGTTTGGTTGTTCGCGTCGGACCGCACCTCTCCGTTTGCCGGCGCTGCGGGCGCCGGCGGGGGAAGCGTGCGGGAGAAGAAAGGCGGGGCGCCGCCGCGCGGGTCGGGATCCGCATGGAGGACGACGGGTCGACGCCGCAGGGCGACGCCCCTTCAGTGCCCGGCCGCTCGGGAAGATTTCGACCGGGAGAGACGAGGTTCGATCAGTGGCCGTGGCCCTGACCGCGCACCACCGCCGGACCGGAGAAGGGCTCGGCCTCCTTGCCGCGCGCCGTCCACTGCGCCTTCAACGCGGGAAGGTCGACCTGCATGTCGTGCAACGGCGGATGGCCGGGCACGGCATATTCGGTCTCGACCTGGGTGCCGCAGCTCGGGCAGCAGAACTCCAGGATGCGCACCCACTCCGGATCGGGCGAGAAGGTGAAGCGGTACTTGTCCGGATCGATGATCGGCGGATGGATCTCGCGCGGATCGCGATCGTGGACGAGCAGGCCTTCCTTGTAGTTCCCCTCGGCCGGGCCGATCTCGTGGCCGCAGACGCGGCATTCCCAAGTCTCGCGATCGAGATCGATGCGGAGATATTCGGTCATCGGGATCTTCATGGTCACTTTCCCTCCCTGGTCAGCAGGACGTCGCCGAGGTTCGAGACGGTGAGCCGCCATCCCTCGAGCACTCTGCAGGTGAAGTAGTCTTCTTCGAGGATCGCCGGGCCGGAAGCGAAGTCGCCTGGCTTCAGGTCGGCGAGGCGGTAGACCGGGCATTCGGCGCGCAGGCCGGTGGCGCCGAGCGGGTGGCGCGAGCCGGAGGCGCGGGCCTGAGTCTTCTCTTCGAAGATGCCGGCGCCGTGATCGGCGCCGCGCAGATGCTTGACCGCGTCGAGCTCGAGATCGACCTCGATCGCCTTCTCGAACACTTCCGGCAGGGCGGTGTCGTCGCCCTCGAGCACGTGGGTGTGCTCGTGGCCGTTGCCGAAGTCGGCGACGAGGCGGGCGGTGACGACGTAGTCGCCGGCGGCGACGCCTTCCGCGAACATGTCGCGGGCCGCCTTCGTCTTCAGTTCGGCGAGCGCGGCGGCGACGCCGGTCGGCGACAGATCCTCCAGGGTGACGCCGTAGCGCTGCGAGATGTCGCAGGAGCCGATGCCGTAGGCGGAGAACACCGCCGCCATCTTCGGGATCGAGACGCGGGAGATGCCCGCCTTCTCGGCCACGCCGCAGGCGTTGAGCGGACCGGCGCCGCCGAAGGCGAGCATCACGGTGCGATCGTCGATGGTGGTGAAGCGGTGCAGCTCCTCGGCGATCTTCTGCTCGTAGGCTTCGACCATGCGCGTGAGCGCCTCCTCGAGCCCGATGCCGAGCGGCCCGGCGACGTTGGCCGTCACCGCCGCCTTGGCTCGCTCGAGGTCGAGACCCATGCCGCCGCCGAAATAGGAGACGGGATCGAACAGACCGGACAAGAGGCTGGCGTCGGTGATCGTCGCCTCCTTGCCGCCGCGGCCGAAGCAGGCCGGCCCCGGCACCGCGCCGACGCTGTCCGGGCCGATGGTGATCGCCCCGTCCTTGACCCGGAACACGGAGGAGCCGCCGACGCCGGCGCTCCAGATCTCGCAGAGCGGGAAAGAGACGGCGATGCCCTCGACGTGACCGCGCCGGATCTCCGGCACGGTGCCGCGCGAATATTGACCGATGTCGGTGGTGGTGCCGCCGACGTCGATGGAGACGGTCTCGTCGAAGCCGTAGAGCCGCGAATAGGACTTCACGCCCTCCATGCCGCCGCGCGGACCGGAGGAATAGGTCTTGATCGCCACCGTCTTGGCGACGCGGGAGGCGTCGCCGTCGTTGCGGAAGATGAGGAGCGGGTTCTTGGTGCGGAAGGCGCGCAGGCGGTTCTCGGCGTTGTAGAGGAAGGCCTCCATCGAGGGATGCAGGAAGGAGTTGATCAGCGCCGTCCAAGTGCGGCGGACCGGATCCTTGTCGGAGGTCAGGTCGGAGCCGTAGAGGATCGGCACCGCGCCGAGGAGATGGCGGGGATACTTGCGCAGCGCGACGCGGGCGAAGGCCTCCTCGAGGGCACGGAAATTCTCGCCGCCGAAGGCCACCACCAGGCGCTTGGCGCCCTGGGCGGTCAGCGCGTTCACCGCCTTGACCACTTCGACGTCGGCGTCCGGTCCGGTCACCACCGCGGCGTCGAGGAACACCACGCGGTCGCCGACCAGCGCCTTCCACACTTCCGGGTCGCGCTCGGCGAGGACGGCGGGCAGATCGCGCGAGCCGCCGTCGAGGACGAGGCCGAGCGGCGGGCCCTTGCGCTCGCAGATGGCGTTGGTGCCCTGCGTGGTGGAGTAGCGGATGAGATCCACCTCCTCGAGCAGGCGCTTGACGTCCTCCGAGCCGTAGAGCACCCGCGAGGCCTTCTGGATGCCCTCGAAGAAGCAGCGGCTGAGGTCGTAGGGGGTGGTCAGCACCTTGGTCTTCTCGACCTTGCCGTCCGCGAAGATGCAGATGTCGGTCAGGGTGCCGCCGTTGTCGATGTTGATCTGCAGGGTCATCTCTCTGGACTCCTCCCTTTTCGTCGAGACGGCGTGTGATCGGCTCCGTTGGGAACCGACGCCCGTCCGGATCGATCGATCTCGTCGGGCCCGCCGCCTTGGGAGGAGGAACCGCAAGCCCCGTGCCAGAGCGCTCGGGATGCGGATCTTCGATTTCAACCCATTGAATCGATGCGATTCTCCGTCGATCGGGCGAAATCGACGGATCGACCGCGTCGCGACCGATAATCGGTCGACCGTTCGACCGAGGCGTCGTCGAAGCGAACGACGGGCATCGAACGGCGTCGGCGAGGTCGAAATCGGCGGTCGCGACGCCGGCCGATCGGTGGCGTCCGGGGCGGTGGACGACATTCGAACGCGGGCGCCGGCGAGTGATCGGAATTCGGCCGGGCGCCCCGGCTCAAGTGGTTGATTTCGCGTGAGCCGGCGGCTGGCATCGGACTTGCCCCGAGAGCGGCGTCAACGACGTCCCCAAGGGAGGAAAGCATGAAGGCGCTCGTCTACCTCGGTCCGGGCCGCAAGGCGATCGAGGACCGTCCGAAGCCCGTGATCGTCGAGCCGACCGACGCGATCGTGAAGATCACCAAGACCACCATCTGCGGCACCGATCTGCACATCCTGAAGGGCGACGTGCCGTCCTGCCTGCCGGGCACCGTGCTCGGCCACGAGGGGGTCGGGCGGATCGAGGCGGTCGGCTCCGCCGTCACCGCCTTCAAGCCGGGCGACCACGTGCTGATCTCCTGCATCACCGCCTGCGGCAAGTGCGACTACTGCAAGCGCGGCATGTACTCGCATTGCACCACCGGCGGCTGGACGCTCGGCCACACGGTCGACGGCACGCAGGCTGAATATGTCCGCATCATGCATGCGGATACCAGTCTGCACCCGATTCCGGCGGGGATGGACGAGGACGCGCTGGTGATGCTCTCGGACATTCTGCCGACCGGTTACGAATGCGGCGTGCTCAACGGGCGGATCCAGCCGGGCTCGACGGTGGCGATCGTCGGGGCCGGTCCGGTGGGACTGGCGGCGCTGCTCACCGCGCGGTTCTTCTCGCCGTCGCAGCTGGTGATGATCGATCTCGACGACAACCGGCTCGGGGTCGCGCACAAGTTCGGGGCGACGCATTGCGTCAACTCCCGCAACGGCGACGCGGTCGAGCAGGTGATGGCGCTGACCGGCGGCCACGGCGTCGACACCGCGATCGAGGCGGTCGGCATCCCGGCGACCTTCGAACTCTGCGAGAGCATCGTCGCGGCCGGAGGCACCATCGCCAACGTCGGCGTGCACGGCACCAAGGTCGACCTGCATCTCGAGCGGCTGTGGGCGCACAACATCACGCTGACGACCCGCCTCGTCGACACCG
>JAAYVT010000325.1 GCA_012517025.1 Phyllobacteriaceae bacterium
CAACGAGTTGCTGGTCGATGCCTCGGCCTCTCGGTCGTCGCTTTCCGGGTCGGCGGTCGCCGCATCCGGCAGGTCTTCCACCTGGTCGTCGGACACTCTGGTGTCCGGCGGAGCGAGCTTGCCGACCAAGTAGCGGTCCCGCACGCTCATCCCTATGATCTCCTCGACGGGTCCGTCGGCGGGTCCGAGCAAGTCGTCTTCGACCGCCCATTGCAGGAGGTCCCTGATATGATTTTGTTCCTTCGCCGTTTTCCCTTCGAAAACGGGAAGCGCCGGGAAGTCGATGCCGCAGGCCGTCTTCAGGGCCGCTTCGAACGAAGGCCAGTCCAGGCGGGAAATCGCCACGGTCGGCGGCTGGATGCCGAAATCGCTCGAAGGTCGGGGAGGTTCGACCGGAAGCAGACCGTCGAGAAGCAGCGTGGTTTCGTCGAGGCCGCGCCGCACGCGGTAGACGCGCGCGAAGGACACGACATCGAACCTCCCGGATTCCTCCTTGGCTATCAGAAGAGCGTCGCCTTCGCGTATGCCTCGGAGGTCGGACGAAACGTGATCGCCCGTTACCCTGAATCCGTCGAAACGGACATCCGGGCCGACACGGACGAGCCATGCGGCGATCTCCGACATGTTCTGAACTCGGTTCGTCGTTTCGGTATTCGTCATGGGCGTTCGCTCCCGTGTTTGGCGTGAATTCTTCGTCTTCTCGGAATCATCGTTTCTTCCCCTTTCCTCGTCTACTTCTCGTCGTCCGGCGTTCGTCCGCGGCTCCACCGTGCAACCCACTAGCGACCTCCTCCTCGTAGCGTCGACGATTGAGTTCGGCGAGCCGGCGCAGCACTTCGACTCTCGCGACCTCGGATATCGTGAAACGAACTCGGTCGTTTTCCGGGAGATATGGCACCTCGTGGAAGCCATGGCCAAAGTCGAGATCGTCCCAGCCGTAGGCTCGGGCTACGGCGAGGTCCATCTCGCGCTGCAACTCCCGCAGTTCCTCGATGCGTGGATCGCGGTCGGATTCGGAGTGGAAGCGGTTGTAGAGCTTGGTCAGACCGATGCGATCGGCTCGCATGACTTCAATGCGTCTTTGGTGGAGCCGATCTCCCAAGTCATTGAGAGGGTCGTTGCTCGCACCGTTAAATCCTTCAGGAAAAGCAAAAGGTTCCAGTGCATCGGTCGGGCTGTATCGCAAGTCGCTCTTGAGACGTGATGCATGCTGCCATGCGAAGACGGAATGAACGCTCGACTGCAACAGAGCGAAGTCACGCCCGCGGCCGAGTGAGAACACGACGGTCGCGTCGGAGAAGACGATGTTGGAATCGACGAATGAAAACGCAAGCGTCTTGCTGACGCGCGTGATTGCCAGTACTCGGGGCGGCTGACTCTGGCTGGGCGAGCAATCATCCGGATGCCGCTCGAAGTGATGGCCACGGCCGATGGCGTGATAAAGCTCAGATCTCGCCCGGAGAAACATCCACCACTTTTCGCGTGCGCCTCTGTCATTATTAGAAAGGCGCTCTGCCTTCACGTTATCTTCGATCCATTTCCATGGCAATTCGTAGTTGCGTGCGCGCTCTTCCGGCCAGTCCCAGAAATTGATCACCCAACGGCTCGGCCGTTGCTCAGGATCGGAGTTCAGATCCTCGCCATTGAGATACGGGAAGATCACCTCCGCGTTGCGCGGATCGGCATAGAGCATCCGCTGGGCTTCGTCGTGCGTCAGCACGAAACCCATGCCGAGTACGATGGAGCCTTGGAAAGCGATGCCTTCGTTGGCCTTCAGCCGCTTCGGACTCCACTCCTCGCGTTCGGAAAGGAAAGCCGAGATGAACGGCACGGGTCGCCCGAGCAGCCAGCGTTCGCCCCGCCACTCGCCCTTGTGGACATGGACTCGGCTGGTGACGACCGCCGCCTTACCGGGCCAGGGCTCGTTCGGGTAGGCGGCGTGGATCACGGCACCGGCGCGCACCATGGCTTCCAGCCCGACTTGACGCGTATCGCCTTCGGCGATGGTGTTGACCGCGAGCAGACCGAATCCACCGCCTTTGCGTAGCAGGCTCCAAGCCCGCAGGAAGAAGTAGGCGACCAGATCGGCCGAACCGCGGCGTCCTTCCGATATGTGTCGAACGAGAAAGTCGCGATAGGCCGTTCCGAGAACACCGGTGATGCGCTGCCCGCCGAGGAACGGCGGATTGCCGACGATGGCGTCGAACCCGCCGTTCTCGCGTGCGAATACCTCCGGAAATTCCAGCGGCCAGTGAAAGGGTTTTCTCGGAGGCTTGCCGTCCGGTAAACCGGCGGACAACACGGCACGCGCACGTTTCGAGATCTCTCTTCCCGCTTCCATATCGCCTTTCAAAAAGGCGTCAGCCCGCATCGCGAGACAATCCAGAGCCGAATCGATGGCCCGTGCGTTTCCGTTCGCTCGCAGAACCTCGCTTATCATGGCATCCGCAACCAATTCGATGGATTGGAGCTTCTTCCTCGCCTCGGCGTCCAAGCGGGCCATGGTTTCGACATCGCGAATGTCCCGGATAGGAACTGCACGCAGTCGCTTCCTGATCTCCACCGCCTCGGCGACCGCACCGGCCACGTTCTGCCCGAAAATGCGCTGTTGATACGGACCGTCCTCCGGGGCCGGTTCGAGTTTCGTGAGCTGGTCGAGCCGGTGTATGCCCAGGAGACTGTCGCCATGGCGCAGGTTGTGGTCGAGGAACCCGACGGGACGCCCTTTCGCCAGAGTGACCAGCCAGATGGAGAGCTTGGCCAATTCGACGGCGAGGGGATTGACGTCCACGCCGTAGAGACAACGTTCGGCGATCAGACGTCTCGCGTATAGCAGCCTTTCGTCGAGATCTTTGGGCATGGGGTCGGTTTCGCCTGCACCCTCCCTGACTTCTCCGTCAATGGCAATGAACTTCC
>JAAYVT010000326.1 GCA_012517025.1 Phyllobacteriaceae bacterium
CGGGGCATCCGTCGGCCGACGGATGCCCCGATCGCGTTTCGCCGCCGGCTTGCGCCGCCGCCGTCGAAGGCTATCCTGGCGCCCCCTCCCCGCGCCGAGATCCCCCATGAAGGTCGCCACCTGGAACATCAACGGCATCAAGGCCCGCCTCGAAACCCTGACGACCTGGCTCGAGGAGACGCGTCCCGACGTCGTCTGCCTGCAGGAGATCAAGTCGGTCGACGAGGGCTTCCCGGCCGCGCCGATCGAGCGGCTCGGCTACCATGTCGCCACCCACGGCCAGAAAGGCTTCAACGGCGTGGCGATTCTCTCCAAGCATCGCCTCGAGGACGTCTCGCGCGGCCTGCCCGGCGATCCCGACGATCTCCAGGCCCGATACGTCGAGACGGTGATCTCGGTGCCCTGCGGCGCGCTGCGAATCGGTGGCCTCTATCTGCCCAACGGCAATCCGATCGGCACCGACAAGTTCACCTACAAGCTCGCCTGGATGGAGCGGCTGCGCCGCCACGCCCGCGACCGGCTGGCGCTCGAGGAACCGTTCCTGCTGATGGGCGACTTCAACGTCATTCCGATGCCGATCGACGCCAAGACGCCGGAAAATTGGCTCGGCGACGCGCTGTACCAGCCCGAGAGCCGCGCCGCTTTCCGCGAACTGCTCGGCCTCGGTTTCACCGATTGCCTGCGCGCCTCGAGCGACGCCCAGATCTTCACCTTCTGGGATTATCAGGCCGGCTGCTGGCCGAAGAACGAGGGCATCCGCATCGACCACGTCCTGGCGAGCCCGCAGGCCGCCGATCGCCTGACCGCCGTCGGCGTCGATCGGCGCGTGCGCGGCTGGGACAAGCCCTCCGATCACGTACCGGTGTGGGTCGAACTCGACGTCGAACCGAGGCGGTGAAGCGATGAACGAGCCGACGCCCGACCCGATCGAGGGCGGTTGCCTGTGCGGCCGGGTGCGCTATCGCCTCGCCGACGTCCCCACCGACATCGCCCACTGCCATTGTCGTCTGTGCCAACGCTCCACCGGCGCGCCCGTCGTCACCTGGGCGACGGTCGAATCGTCGGCGCTCCGCCTGCTCTCCGGCGAAGTCGCGTGGTACCGCTCCTCGCCGGCGGCCCGGCGCGGCTTCTGCCCCGTTTGCGGCACGCAACTGTTCTTCGCCGCCGCCGTCGACGCACCGGCGTCCGACCCGGAGCCGTCGAGCGCCGCGCCCTCGGAGATCGACGTCACCGTCGCCTCGCTCGACGAGCCCGACCTCTGTCGGCCCGATCGCAACATCTGGGTGGGCTCGCGCCGCGCCTTCCTGCACGGCTTCGATCGCGATCTGCCCGACCGGATCGACGAAGGCCCGCGTCCCGCCCCGCTCACGCCGGCGGCCGACTGATCGCCCGAAGACGGCTCCCGCCCGCAGCGACGAGAAAAATCGCGTGTCCGCCCGATTTCCCACGCGGCACGACCGGATCTTAACCTCTCGTTAACCATGAAATGCGAGTCTGACACCTCGCTTTCGAAGGCACGTCGACCTAATCGACCAATATCAAATAGTTATATGATTTTTCTCATTTTTCAGTTCAAGAACTTCATCCTCGATTCGAGGTGAGGTTTTCGAGATAACCACATGCAAATAAAAGACTTTTCCTGACGGCTCACGTCAAACGAAAAGAGCGCGAGATCCGATCTCGCGCTCCGTGTTCGTCACTTTCGATCTTTACGATCGCGTTCGGAGAATTCAGGGATTTCCCGACCGGGCGATCCAATCCTGGGCATCGGCGACGCCGCGGCGGCGTTCGGTCTCGCTCGCCACCGAAAACACCTGCTCCTGAACCTCGCGGACCCAATCGTCGCCGGCGCCGTTGGCGTTGGCCCGCGCGATGGTGAGCCACATCAGGCCCTGCACCGGGCGTCGCGGCAACCCGTCGTCGCCGCTGAACAGCAGCTGCCCGAGCATCGCCTGGGCGCCGCAATGCCCCTTCTTCGCCGCCACGGTCAGCCACCGTGCCGCCTGACGCGGATCGCGTTCCTCGCCGCTCGCCTCGAGATAGAGACGGCCGAGGCGGTACTGCGCCTCGGTGTCGCCGAAGATCGACGCCGCGTAGGTGTAGAGCTCGCGCGCCCGATCGACGTTCGGCCGGATCGCCGCCTTCTCCACGCCCTTGAGATAATAGGAGCCGAGCGCCACGAAGGCGGAGGCGACGAACGCCGCCTGCGGCGTGCCGCGCGCGTCGTCGGCGTGATTGTCGACCACCTCGCGATAGAACTCGACCGCCTTGGCGTCGTTGATCGCGACGCCGTCGCCGGTCTCGTACATCTTGCCGAGCTTCCACTGGGCGATCGGATGGCCGCGTTCGGCGGCGCGGCGCAGCTGTTCCAGCGCCGCCTTGCGATCGCCCGCGTAATAGAGTCGCGTCCCGGCCCGGAACTCCTCGTCCGCGGAGAGATCCGCGGTCGGCGGCACCACCGGTCCCGGCAACAGCTTCGCCGACACGCCCGGCGGCACCGACAGCGCCGTCGGCGCCGGCGCCAGCGCGGGACCGCTCCCGACCCGGTTGGGCGTGGGCAGCGGCGCCAGGGCCTGGACGTTGGCCGGCACGTCGCCCTCGCCGGTCGATCCGTTCGGATCGAAGGCCGAGGCGACGCCGGTCGCTCCCGTCAGCAGAAGGGCGGCACAGCCGACACGAAGAAACAAACCAGTCCGCATGACCGTTCTCACGACATCGCCCGGGGTGAAACGACCCATACGAAGACCGGTCGCGCGTGACCACGCGCCGTCGTCGCCCATCGTCCCGGACGTCATCGGCCCGCGACGCGGCGCGAGCCGAAAGATGACACGTTCCTTCGAAGGCTCCGCGTCGAGCACACCGCCCGGGATCCTCATCGGATCTTCCCGGCGGCTCTCGTCGCGCCTTGTTCTCATGAAGCGACCTTCGCACCGCTTTTCGGCGACAACAGGGCCGAAACCCGCCCAATCGGCGACGTCGACCTCGACTTCGGCGAGGACCATCGCGGAATCGAGCGCGTCGACGACTCCATGGATGTCGTCCTTCACGCCCACACGCGTCTTCCCCTCGTCCGTCACGCCGTCACCTCGCAGGCCCACCGCCCGTCCGTCGCGGATCCGCACGCTCTTCGCCATTTGTGACGGAAGCGCGGCAGGCCCGACCGCCGGCACACTGCCGCGAAATCATTGAAAATGAGTGTTGCAGAAGCGACACGCGGTGTCCTTCGGGACTTTCCCTTACGAGTGGGGGCCGGAACGCCCCGCGTTCCGGCCCCCTCGTCTCGTCGCGGCGGCGAAAGACTCAGCCGAGCCGCCCCAACGCTTCGCGCACCTTGTCGAGGCGGGCCGAATATTCCTCGCGCTTCTCGCGATTCTCCTCGACCACTTCCTCCTTGGCCTTGGCCATGAACTGCGGATTGGCGAACATCTTGTCGATGCGGCCGATCTCGCCCTGGAGCTTCCCCACCTCCTTGGCGAGCCGCGCCTTTTCCGCCGAAACGTCGATGACGCCCTCGAGCGGCAGGCAGCACACCGCCTCGCCGACCACGATCTGCGCCGAGGCCGGCGGCGCCTGATCGGCGACGGCGATCGAGGCGACGCGCGCCAGCCGCTCGATCGCGGCGGTGTGGGTGGCGAGCCAACCGCGCGTGCGCTCGCTGGCGCCGACCACCACCAGCGGGATCTGCGCGCCGGCCGGCACGTTCATCTCCGAACGCACCGAGCGCACCTCGGTGATCAGCCCGACCAGCCAGTCGATCTCGTCGGCCGCCGCGTCCTGCGTCGAACCGACCTTCGGCCAGCGCGTCGTCACCAACATCGCCGGGCGGACGATCCCCGCCTCCGCCGCCGTCTTCGCCCACAGTTCCTCGGTGATGAACGGCATGAACGGATGCAGCAGCTTCAGGATCTCGTCGAGCACGTAGGCGCAGGTCGCCCGCGTCTCGCTCTTCAAGGCCTCGTCGGTGCCAGCGAAGATCGGCTTGGCGAGCTCCAGATACCAGTCGCAGAACGAGTTCCACACGAAGCGATAGGCCGCGCCCGCCGCGTCGTTGAAGCGGAACGCCTCCAGCGCCTCGCCGACACCGGCGACCGCGCGGGCGAGCTCGGTGGCGATCCAGCGGTTGAGCGTGCCCTTCGCTGCCGCCGGCTCGAAGTCGCCGACGGTGACGCAGCCGTTCATCTCGGCGAAGCGCGCCGCGTTCCACAGCTTGGTGGCGAAGTTGCGGTAGCCGGCGACACGGGCCTTGGCGAGCTTGATGTCGCGGCCCTGCGCCGCCATCGCCGCCAGGGTGAACCGGAGGGCATCCGCTCCGAACTCGTCGACGAGCTCCAGCGGATCGATGACGTTGCCCTTGGACTTCGACATCTTCTGCCCCTTCTCGTCGCGGACGAGGGCATGGATGTAGACGTCCTTGAACGGGATGACGGGCTTGCCGTCCTCGTCCTTCATGAAGTGCAGGCCCATCATCATCATCCGGGCGACCCAGAAGAAGATGATGTCGAAGCCGGTCACCAGCACCGAGGTCGGGTAGTAGCGCGCCAGTTCGGCGGTCGAATCGGGCCAGCCCAGCGTCGAGAACGGCCACAGCGCCGAGGAGAACCAGGTGTCGAGCACGTCCTCGTCGCGGGTGAGCTCGACCTTCTCGCCGTAGTGCTTCGCCGCCAGCGCGCCGGCTTCCGCTTCGTCGTGGGCGACGAAGACCTCACCGTCCGGCCCGTACCAGGCCGGGATCTGATGGCCCCACCACAGCTGACGAGAGACGCACCACGGCTGGATGTTCTCCATCCACTGGTAATAGGTGTTCTCCCAATTCTTCGGCACGAAGGTGGTGCGTCCGTCGCGGACGGCGGCGAGCGCCTCCTTGGCGAGTTCGCCGGCGTTGACATACCACTGGTCGGTCAGGAACGGCTCGATGACGACGTTCGAGCGGTCGCCGTGCGGCACCGTGTGGGTGTTCGGCTCGACCTTTTCGAGCAGGCCGCAGCGGCGCATCGCCTCGACCACGCGCTTGCGCGCCTCGAAGCGATCGATGCCGTGCAGCATCCCCTCGAGCTCGCCGAGCGCCATCACCTGAGCGACCGGGGCGAGCGGCTCCTCGCCGTCGATCGGCGCCGGCGCGCCGACGAGATCGGTGCCGTGACCGACGTCCGCGGTGAAGGCCTCGTTGCCGGTCAGCGCCATGTGCGCCTTGCGGTCGAGGATGTTGATCATCGCCAGACCGTGACGCTTGCCGACCTCGAAGTCGTTGAAGTCGTGCGCCGGGGTGATCTTGACCGCGCCCGTCCCCTTCTCGGGATCGGAATATTCGTCGGCGACGATCGGGATGCGCCGGCCGACCAGCGGCAGGATCACGAACTTGCCGACGAGATCCGCATAGCGCTCGTCGTCCGGATGGACGGCGACGGCGGTGTCGCCGAGCATCGTCTCCGGTCGCGTCGTCGCCACCGTGATGAAGCGGCCGGGCATGCCCTCGATCGGGTATTTGAAGTGCCAGAAGTGGCCCTTCACCTCGACCTGCAGCACCTCGAGATCCGAGATCGCGGTCTCGAAATGCGGATCCCAGTTGACCAGCCGCTTGTCGCGATAGATCAGCCCCTGCCGATGCAGCTCGACGAACACCTTGAGCACGGCCCGCGACAGGCCCTCGTCCATGGTGAAACGTTCGCGCGACCAGTCGCACGAGGCGCCGAGCCGCTTCAGCTGGTTGACGATGGTGCCGCCCGACTCGGCCTTCCACGTCCACACCTTCTCCAGGAAGGCGGCCCGCCCGATCTCGCGGCGCCCCGGCTCCTGGCGCGCCGCCATCTGCCGCTCGACCACCATCTGGGTGGCGATGCCGGCGTGATCGGTGCCCGGCTGCCACAAGACGTCCTTGCCGCGCATCCGCTCGAACCGCACCAGCACGTCCTGCAGCGTGTTGTTGAGCGCGTGGCCCATGTGCAGCGAGCCGGTGACGTTCGGCGGCGGGATGACGATCGAATAGGCGGGCTGACCCGGTTCGGCGCCGGCGCCCGCGCGGAACGCGCCCACTTCTTCCCAAGCGGCGGAAATGCGCGGTTCGACGGCGGCGGCCTCGTAGGTCTTTTCGAGCATGACGGATCCGGACTGCGAGAACGAGAGCGGCCGCCCCCTTCCGGAGGCGGCCGCGAGGAAAGAGTTGTTCCGTGTTGAACCTCGAGGGACGGGGGGTGTCAACCTCGTCCGAACCCTCGGCAGCCCCGCGCGTCAGGCCTTTTCCGCGAAGATCGTGCGATGGATCAGCCCGCCGATCACCCCGCCGACGATCGGCGCCACCCAGAACAGCCACAGCTGCCCGAGCGCCCAGCCGCCGACAAACAGCGCCTGTCCGGTCGAGCGCGCCGGATTGACCGAGGTGTTGGTCACCGGGATCGAGATCAGGTGGATGAGGGTCAGCGCCAGACCGATGGCGATCGGCGCGAAACCGGCCGGCACCCGCGCCTCGGTCGCCCCCAGGATGACGAGCAGGAACATCGCGGTCAGCACGACCTCGATCACCAGCGCCGAGACGAGGCCGTAGCCGCCCGGCGAATGCTCGCCGTAACCGTTCGAGGCGAAGCCGGCGGAGAGCTCGAACCCGGCCTTGCCGGAGGCGATCACCCACAGCACCGCGGCGGCGGCGATCGCGCCGATCACCTGCGCCACCACGTAAGGCACGAACTCGTTCCACGAGAAGCGGCCCGCCGTGGCGAGACCGGCGGAGACCGCCGGGTTGAAATGACCGCCCGAGATCGGACCGAAGGCATAGGCGCCGGTCAGCACGGTGAGGCCGAAGGCGAGCGCGACGCCGGCGAAGCCGATGCCGAGCTGCGGAAAGGCGGCGGCGAGCACGGCCGAGCCGCAGCCGCCGAACACCAGCCAGAACGTACCGAAAAATTCGGCGAGGAGTTTCCGAGACATGAGAAGTGCACCCTCCGAGGAATGGACGTCGTCGCCGACGCTCCGTCTCCCTCGGTCGATGCACTCGATCACGGCGGACGACGGCGTCGCCGCCGGTCGCAGCGATCGAACCGCATCTCCATGTCGCCATGATTGCGTCGCGACGCCGGGTATGTTTCCGGTCGTTGCGTCGCCCGTCGCCGCCTCAGCGACCGCGCGTCACCCGCTCGATCTCGGCCCGCACCATCCGCTCCACCATCGTCGGCAGATTCTCGTCGAGCCAGCCCTTGAGCATCGGCCGCAGCATCTCCTGCACCAGATCCTCGAGCGTGCGGGCGTTGCGGTTGAGCACGGTCAGCGCCAGATCGTTGAAGGCGTTGGCGACCAGCCCCTCGGTCGACTGCGACAGCAGCGGGCGCGGCTCGGCCACCGGCTCGGGAGCCGGCGCGGCGGCGAACACCGGCGC
>JAAYVT010000327.1 GCA_012517025.1 Phyllobacteriaceae bacterium
CAGGAACTCGGCGCGTGGCCCGTCGTCGTATCGCGCCAACATCTCGAAGCCGTCGACCTCCAGCGCCTCGGTCGGGTCGCGATCGCCGACGCCGACGAAGGCGGTGACCGCGACCTCCGGCCCGGCCGGCTCGGAGATCGGGTTGGAGACGACCAGCGCCGGCAGATCGGCGACCCGGGCGGGAAGGTCGATGAACGGCAGACGGGCGATGATGCGCGGGCCGTCGCCGCCGAGCAGGCGCCACCACGCGCCGACCCAGCTCGGCTGCGCCGTCTGGACGATGCCGAGGTCCGACACCGAGCGGGCGACGGCGGCGATCACTTCTTCCGGACCGCTCTCGAGATGCGCCGGCACGGTGAAGCCGAAATAGAAGCGGGCGAGATCGCGCATCGCGACGGGGTCGCGGCCGCCGTCCATGTAGACCTCGTAATGGGCCTGCAGGAAGGTGAAGGTGGAGACGATCTCGCGCCAGATGTGCTCGACGGTGACGATCGGCAGGATGCCGCGATGACGCTCGACCAGGCGATGCATCATGTCGGCCTCGCGGGCCGGGCGAAAGGCCGCACCGGTCACCGCCGTGCCCTTCACCTTGATCAGCTCGTCGATGATCGCCGAGCGCGCCACCAGGAGCCGATGGATCTCCTCGTCGATCCCGTCGATCTCGCGTCGAAGGCCCGCCAGGCGCGTCGTCGGATCGATGCTTTCCGTCATGCCCGAAGCCGTCCTTCGATTGCCCGAAACCGCGGTCTTCTTAGGCGTCCCGCCACCCGAAATCAAAGAAAACATTGACAGGACGGCTGCGCCTCCCCATCCCTGTCTTCCCCTCGGGAGGACCCCGTCGAACCATGACCACGAGCGATACGATCGAGACCGGCGAGGCCACCGACGCGCTGCGCCGCCGGCAGGCCGACGAACCGACGAGCCGGGTCGCCCGGTTCGGCACCGATCGTCCGCTCGTCCTCGATGCCGGCCTGACCCTCGCCCCCTGGCAGATCGCCTACGAGACCTACGGCACGCTGAACGCCGCGAAGTCCAACGCCGTCCTGGTCTGCCACGCCCTGACCGGGGATCAATACGTCGCTTCGACCAATCCGCTGACCGGCAAACCCGGCTGGTGGGAGCTCGTCGTCGGCCCGGGCAAGCCGATCGACACCGACCGCTTCTTCGTGATCTCGTCGAACGTGCTCGGCGGCTGCATGGGCACCACCGGCCCGGCCTCGTTCAACCCGGCGACCGGCAAGGCCTGGGGCCTCGACCTGCCGGTGATCACCATCGCCGACATGGTGCGCGCTCAAGCCGCGCTGATCGACCACCTCGGCATTCCGGATCTCTTCCTGGTCGCCGGCGGCTCGATGGGCGGCATGCAGGTGTTGCAGTGGGCTTCGGCCTATCCGGACCGCGTCTTCGCCGCCGCGCCGATCGCCACCGCCGCCTCGCATTCGGCGCAGAACATCGCCTTCTACGAGGTCGGCCGGCAGGCGGTGATGGCCGATCCCGACTGGCGCGAGGGCCGCTATCTCGACTTCGGCGTCCAGCCACGCAAGGGGCTGGCGGTGGCCCGCATGGCCGCGCACATCACCTACATGTCGGAGGTGTCGCTGCACAGCAAGTTCGGCCGGCGCCTGCAGCACGGCGACACGCTCGGCTACGGCTTCGACGGCGACTTCCAGATCGAGAGCTATCTGCGCCACCAGGGCTCCACCTTCGTCGATCGCTTCGACGCCAATTCCTATCTCTACGTGTCGCGGGCGATGGACTATTTCGACCTCGCCGCCGACCACGGCGGGGTGCTCGCGGGAGCGTTCCGGGGAACCAAGACCCGGTTCTGCGTGATGAGCTTCACCACCGACTGGGCGTTTCCGACCCGCGACAGCCGGGTGATCGTGCACGCGCTCGCCGCCGCCGGCGCCAAGGTCTCCTTCGCCGAGATCGAGAGCGACCGCGGCCACGATGCCTTCCTGCGCGACGAGCCGGAGATGCACGCCATCCTCGCCGGCTTCATCGACGCGGCCGCGCGCGCCCGCGGCATCTAGAGGAGGAGAAGCCCATGCTCGACGCGAACGGCGTCTCCAAGACCCCGACGGTGCCGGTTTCACGCGTCGACCTCGCGGTCGTCGGCGATCTGGTGCCGACGGGCGCCCGCGTCCTCGACGTCGGCTGCGGCGACGGCACCCTGCTCGAGTGGCTGGAAGCGACCAAGGGGGTCGACGGCCGCGGCATCGAGATCTCGCAGGCCGGGGTCAACGCCGGGGTGGCGCGCGGTCTGTCGGTGATCCAGGGCAACGCCGACACCGACCTGAAGACCTTCCCCGACGGCGGCTTCGACGTGGTGATCCTGTCGCAGACGCTGCAGGCGACCAACCGGCCGCGCAAGGTGCTCGAGGACATGTTGCGCATCGGCCGGCGGGCGATCGTCTCGATCCCCAACTTCGGCCATTGGCGCATCCGTGGCCAGTTCATGGTGTGGGGCCGGATGCCGGTGACCGAGGATCTGCCCTATTCCTGGTACGACACGCCGAACATCCACTTCTGCACCATCCGCGACTTCGTCGAGCTCGCCAAGGAGGTCGATGCCGAGATCGTCGAGGCCTTCGCCCTCGACGCGCGCGGGCGCAAACTCTCCTTCAAGGCGCCGTGGTGGTTCTGGAACCTGTTCGGCGAGCAGGGCGTGTTCGTGCTGGAGAAGCGGCGGCGCGGCTGAGGCGACGCCTCACCCGGCGTCGGGGCGCGGCTCGCCCGAGACGGCGCGCAACCGTTCGGCCGCCGCCTCGGCGGTCAGATCGCGTTGCGGCGAGCCCAGCATCTCGAAGCCGACCATGAACTTCTTCACCGTCGCCGAGCGCAGCAGCGGCGGATAGAAGTGGGCGTGCATCACCCAACCGGGATGATCCTTCCCGTCGAGCGGCTTCTGGTGGAAGCCCATCGAATAGGGGAAGGAGACGCGGAAGAGGGCGTCGTAGCGGCGGGTGATCGCCGACAGCGCCTCGGCGAGCGCCTGCGTGTCGGCGGGCTCGAGTTCGTCGAAGCCGCCGATCGACCGGCGCGGCAGGATCATCTTCTCGAACGGCCACACCGCCCAGAACGGCACCAGCACCACGAAGCGATCGTTGACATGGACGATCCGGTCGCCGGCGGCGAGCTCCCGCTCGACGTAGTCGAGCAACATCGGCCGGCCGTGGCGGGCGAAATAGTCGCGCTGGCGAACGTCCTCCTTCGCCGGCTCGTCGGGGAGATGGCGGCTCGCCCAGATCTGGCCGTGCGGATGCGGGTTGGAACAGCCCATCACCGCGCCGCGATTCTCGAAGATCTGCACAGAGACGACGTCGTCGCGGGCGCCGAGTTCGGCCGATTGGCCGATCCAGGTCTCGACCACCCGGCGGATGTCGTCGACGCTCATCCCGGCGAGGGTCAAATCGTGGCGCGGCGAGAAGCAGACGACGCGGCAGACGCCGCTCTCGGCTTCCGCCACGAAGAGCTCGTCGTCGGCGGTCCCCCCCGCCGGCGTGTCGGGCAGCAGCGCCGCGAAGTCGTTGTCGAAGACGAAGGTGCCGTCGTAGTTCGGATTGGCGATGCCACCGACGCGGGTGTTGCCGGGGCAGAGGTAGCAGCTCGGGTCGTGCGCCGGCATGGTGGTGGATGCGACCGCCTCGGTCTGGCCCTGCCAGGGGCGGCCCATGCGATGCGGCGACACCAGCACGCGCTCGCCGGTCAAGGGGTTCAGCCGGCGATGCGGCGCGGTGGTCCAGGCGAGGTGATCCAGGGTCACGGCGCCGTCTCCTCGAACGCGACTTCCCCGGCCCCGGCGGCCGGCGTGCAGGCGAAGACGTCGGCGATGAGACCGGTCGCGCCGCGATAGGCCTCGCGCAGCTTCGCCTCGAAGCTCTCGACCGCGCCGGCCTCGACCAGCGACACGGTGCAGCCGCCGAAGCCGCCGCCGGTCATCCGCGAGCCGAGCACGCCGGGCAGGGCGCGGGCGAGATCGACCATGACGTCGACCTCGGCGCAGGAGATCTCGTAATCGTCGCGCATCGAGACGTGCGAGGCGTCCCACAACGCGCCGAAGCGCGCCATGTCGCCGCGATCGGCGGCGGCCGCCGCCTAGAGCACCCGGTCGTTCTCCGCGACGATGTGGCGGCAGCGGCGGAAGGTGACGTCGTCGAGGAGATCGCGATGGGCCGCGAGCGCGGCGAGCGAGACGTCGCGCAGCGCCCGCACGCTCTCGCCGAGGACGGGACGCAGCCGCCGCACGCCTTCCTCGCAGGAGCGGCGGCGGGCGTTGTAATCGTCGCCGCCGGCGAGCACGTGGTGGACCATCGAATTGGCGACGACGATGCGGCAGGTGGGATCGATCGCCACCGGCCGGGCCTCGAGGCTGCGGCAGTCGATCATCAGGGCATGGCCGGCGACGCCGCAGGCGGCGGCGTATTGATCCATGATGCCGCAGCGCATGCCGACGTGCTCGTTCTCCGCCTTCTGGCAGAGCTTCGCCGTCTCGATCGGGGCGAGAGCGACGCCGGAGACGGCGGCGAGCGCACCGACGGTCGCCACTTCGAGCGCGGCGGAGGACGACAGACCGGAGCCGACCGGCACCGTCGAGGTGATGGTCAGGTCGGCGCCGGTCAGACGATGGCCGGCCGCCTCCAGCATGCGGGCGACGCCGAAGACGTAGTCGGACCACGTGCCGGTCGGGCGGATCGAGCCGGCGTCGAGATCGAGGCTCGCGGTCTCCTCGCCGCGCCGGGTGCGGACCACCACGAGGCGATCGGGGCGCGGCGCGATCGCCACCTTGGTGTCGAATTCGAGCGCCGCCGGCATGACGAAGCCGTCGTTGTAGTCGGTGTGCTCGCCGATCAGGTTGACCCGGCCGGGGGCGCGGAAGACGCGCGGGGTTCGGCCGAAGGTCGCCCGGAAGTCGGCGACGATCTCGGCGACCGGATCGAGGGCGGCGGGATGCATGGGGGGATCCTCCCGACCCGACGCGGAAACCCCGTCCGCGCGAGATGCGCGGGCGGGGCGCCGTCGTCGATGCGCCTCAGCGCTTCACCTTGTTGTAGACGTCGAAGAACACGGCGGCGAGAAGCACCAGGCCCTTGATGACCTGCTGCCAGTCGATGCCGATGCCGAGGATCGACATGCCGTTGTTCATCACGCCCATGATGAAGGCGCCGATCACCGCGCCCGTCACCTTGCCGACACCGCCGGTCGCCGAGGCGCCGCCGATGAAGCAGGCCGCGATGACGTCGAGCTCGAAGGAGACGCCGCCCTTCGGGGTGGCGGTGTTGAGGCGGGCGGCGAAGACGAGACCGGCCAGCGCCGCCAGCATGCCCATGTTGGCGAAGGTGAAGAAGGTGAGCCGGCGGGTGTCGATGCCGGAGAGCCGGGCCGCCTTCTCGTTGCCGCCGAGGGCGTAGATGCGGCGGCCGATGGTGGTATGCTGGGTGACGAAGCCGTAGAACAGGATCAGCACGAACATCACGATCAGGACGTTGGGCAGGCCCTTGTAGGTCGACATCTGCCAACCGAAGGCGACGAGGGCGGCGGCGAGCGCGATCTGCTTGCCCCAGAAGATCACGCTCGGCTCGACCTCGACGCCGAACTTCTGCCGCTTGGCGCGATCGCGGATCGCCGAGACGATCAGCGCCAGCGCCGTCACCGCCGACAGCACCACCGTCAGCACGTGCAGATGCGGGATGGAGGCGACGTCGGGGATGAAGCCGGAGGACAGGCGCTGGAAGCTGACCGGGAACGGTCCGACCGACTGGCCGGCGAGCAGGGCGAGACAGAGGCCGCGGAACACCAGCATGCCGCCCAGCGTCACGATGAACGAGGGGATGTGCATGTAGGCGACGAACCAGCCCTGGGCCGCGCCGATCACCGCGCCGAGCGCCAGCGAGGCGATGGTGGTGGTCACCGGGTCGACGTGCCAGGTCACCATCATGGTGGCGGCGAAGGCGCCGATGAAGCCGACCACCGAGCCGACCGACAGGTCGATGTGGCCGGCGACGATCACCAGCAGCATGCCCAGCGCCATGATGACGACGTAGCTGTTCTGCAGCACCAGATTGGTCAGGTTCAGGGGCTGGAACAGGGTGCCGCCGGTCATCCACTGGAAGAACACCATGATGACGACGAGCGACAGCAGGATGCCGTATTCCCTGAGATTTCGACCGATGAAGGTGGTCAGGGAGACGCGTTGAGGTTCGCTCGGGCGTTCGAGGGTTTCGGTGCTCATCGGGCCAACTCCCGGGACGACATGATCGCCCGCATGATCTTTTCTTGTGAGGCTTCGCGCGCCGGCATCTCGGCCACCACCGCCCCCTCGTCCATGACGTAGATGCGGTCGGCGACGCCGAGCAGCTCCGGCATCTCCGAGGAGATCAGGATCACCCCGCGCCCTTCGGCGACGAGCTTGTTGATGATGCCGTAGATCTCGTACTTCGCGCCGACGTCGATGCCGCGGGTCGGCTCGTCGAGGATGAGCAGCTGCGGATCGGCGAACAGCCACTTGGCCAGCACCACCTTCTGCTGGTTGCCGCCCGACAGGTCGAGCGTCTCCTGGAAGATGTTGCGGCAGCGGATGCGCATCGACTTGCGGAATTCCTCGGCGACGCCGATCACCGCGACGTCGTCGAGCACGCCCCGGCGCGACACGCCCTTCATGTTGGACATCACGGTGTTCTCGCGGATGTCCTGGCCGAGTACGAGACCGTAGGTCTTGCGATCCTCGGTGCCGTAGGCGATGCCGGCGTCGACCGCCTTCGACACGGTCGAGACGTCGATCTCGCGGCCGGAAAGCTCGGCGCGGCCGGAGACGAAGCGGCCGTAGGAGCGGCCGAACAGGCTCATGGCGAATTCGGTGCGGCCGGCGCCCATCAGCCCGGCGATACCGACCACCTCGCCCTTCTTCACCTCGATCTCGATGTTCTTGGCGATGCGGCGGCCGGGGATGACCGGATCGTCGACCGTCCAGCCCTTCACCCGGAAGAGCACGTCGCCGATGGTGACGTCGCGCTTGGGATAGCGATCGGTCAGTTCGCGCCCGACCATGCCGCGGATGATGCGGTCCTCGTCGGCGCGGCCGGCGGAGCAGTCGAGCGTCTCCACCGTGGTGCCGTCGCGCAGGATGGTGATGCGGTCGGCGACGCGGGAGACCTCGTTGAGCTTGTGGCTGATCAGAATCGAGGCGATGCCCTGGGTCTTGAACTCCAGCAGCAGGTCGAGCAGGGCGTTCGAATCCGCCTCGTTGAGGCTGGCGGTCGGCTCGTCGAGGATGAGGAGCTTGACCTCCTTCGACAGCGCCTTGGCGATCTCCACCAGTTGCTGCTTGCCGACGCCGAGGTCGCCGACGAGGCGGGAGGGATGTTCCCTCAAGCCCACCTTGCGCAACAGCTCGACGGTGCGGCGGGCTTCCTCGTAATGGTCGACCACGCCCCAACGGCCGGGCTCGGCGCCGAGGAAGATGTTCTCGGCGATGGAGAGCAACGGCACCAGGGCGAGCTCCTGGTGAATGATGATGATGCCGATCTTCTCGCTGTCGGCGATCGAAGAGAAGCGGCGGACCTCGCCCTCGTAGACGATGTCGCCTTCGTAGTCGCCGTGCGGATAGACGCCGGAGAGCACCTTCATCAGCGTCGACTTGCCGGCGCCGTTCTCGCCGACGAGAGCGTGGATCTCGGCGGGCAGGACGTCGAGATTGACGTCCGACAGCGCCTTCACGCCGGGGAACGTCTTGGTGATGTGGCGCATTTCGAGAATGGGGGTCATGGCGGACCTCCTCGTCGAAGCCGTCCGAACCGACCCCGCGGGCGGGACCTCCGGCTCGCACGTCGATCGGGCGGAACCACCCCCGACCGCGACGAACCCGGCGGGGGCGACGAACCGGCCGGGGGCGCCGGCCGGTTCGAGCGGATCAGATCACTTGACCTGGCTTTCCTTGTAGTAGCCGCTGTCGACCAGGATCTGTTTCCAGTTCGAGGCGTCGACGCTAACCGGCTTCAGCAGGTAGGACGGCACGATCTTCTTGCCGTTGTCGTAGGTCTTGGTGTCGTTGATCGGGGGCTGGCTGCCACCGAGGACGGCGTCGACCATCGAGACCGTGACCTTGGCGAGTTCACGGGTGTCCTTGAAGACGGTCGAGCGCTGCTCGCCGGCGAGGATCGACTTGATCGACTGGACTTCCGCGTCCTGACCGGTGACCACCGGCAGCGGCAGGTCCTTGGTGCCGTAGCCGACGCCCTTCAGCGACGAGAGGATGCCGATCGACAGGCCGTCGTAGGGCGACAGGACCGCGTCGACGCGCTTCTGTGTGTAGAAGGCGGAGAGCAGGTTGTCCATGCGGGCCTGGGCGACGGCGCCGTCCCAACGCAGGGTCGAGACCTTGTCCATGCCCATCTGGCCGGACTGGACGACCAGCTTCTTGGAGTCGATGTAGGGCTTCAGCACCGACATCGCGCCGTTGTAGAAGAAGTAGGCGTTGTTGTCGTCGGGCGAGCCGCCGAACAACTCGATGTTGAACGGGCCCTTGCCGTCCTTGAGACCGAGAGCGGTCTCGATGTAGCCGCCCTGGATGACGCCGACCTGATAGTTGTCGAAGGTGGCGTAGTAGTCGACGTCCGGCGAGTTGCGGATGAGCCGGTCGTAGGCGATGATCTTGACGCCCTTCTCGTGCGCCTTGTGCAGAACATCGGTGAGGGTGGTGCCGTCGATCGAAGCGATGACGAGGACGTTGACGCCCTTGGTCACCATGTTCTCGATCTGGGCGAGCTGGTTCGGGATGTCGTCGTCGGCGTACTGGAGTTCGGCCTTGTAGCCCTTGGCCTCCAGTTGCTTGATCATGTTGTTGCCGTCGTCGATCCACCGAGCGGAGGACTTGGTCGGCATGGACACGCCGACGTAGCCCTTGTCCGCCGCGGACGCACCGAAGGCGGCCAGACCCACGATCGCCGCAGCGGCGGCGCCGAGCACGTATTTCGCGAGCTTGTGCATCGCGTCGATCTCCCTGACATGCGGTGCCTTCTCCGGGCCCGTCCTTCGCGTCGACGCGGTCGTCTCGGGTTCCCCCGTCCGAGGAGAGGGGCGCCCACCGTTTCGATCGCACGGGGATCCGGCGAGACGTTCTTGTTTGCGCCAGGAAACCTCGGGCCGATTGCCAATACAGTCAAGTTCCTTGTTTCATAAAATCCATATCGAAAATGGCATGCCAAAGGGTGACCGCCCCTTCCGGCGGCAAGCTCATTTCTTTCGCATTTCTCGTCTTCGTGTCGCGACCCGATGCATCATCCCTCCGCGATCTCCCAGTCGTCCGCCGATATTCGTCGTGACGACGACGACGGCGAACCTTCTTCATCCGAGTGGAGCATCACTCCCGCGATCTTTCGATCGAATTCGGAATTTCTATAGTCCGATTTCACGGATTCTGCGAGATCGACGAGGACGAATATCGTTCCGAGAGGAAATTCCAACAGGGATGCCGCGTGACGGGGTGACGACATGTTGCCGTTTTGACATGGGACATGGATCGTGTCATTCGATGAGCGAGAGGTTTGAACCCGGTCGGAGGCTCTCGAACCATGCCTCATGCGCATGGTTCGGCACGGACTCGGAAGAGGAGGGCGCGGGCTCGTCCGGGCGGGTCCGTCGCGACGACGCGAGGGGGGTCAGATGACCGAGCCGACCGGAACGGACCGTGCCGTCGCCACGCACCGGGCGGGTCGCGGCCCGTCGCTCGAGCAATTGGTGACGCTGCGGCTGAAGCTGCGCCATCTCCGGCTGATCGTGGCGCTCGACGACCACCGCAAGCTCAACCGCGCCGCTCAGGAGATGGGGCTGTCGCAGCCCGCCGCATCCAAGATGCTGAGCGAGATCGAGCGCACCGTCGGGGTGCCGCTGTTCGAGCGGCGGCCGCGCGGCATCGAGCCGACCCGCTACGGCGAGGCGTTGGTGCGGCGGACGCGGGCGATGCTGGCCGAGCTCGGCCACGCCGGCGAGGAGATCGAGGCGCTGAAGTCGGAGACCGGCGGCGCCGCCTCGGTCGGCGCGCTGATGGCGCCGGCGGCGGAGTTTCTGGCGGAGGCGGTGTCGGTGGCGCGGCGGCGACTCGCCCGGCTGCAGGTCTCGGTCGACGTCGACACCTCCGACGCGCTGATCGGCCGGTTGGTCGCCGCCAAGCTCGACTTCGCCATCGCCCGCATCCCCGAGGGCACCGACCCGGCCCCGTTCGACTACGAGGAGATCGGCCGGGAGAGCGTCGAATTGCTGGTGCGGCGGACCCATCCGCTGGCGGCGCTGGCGAGCGTGGCACCGGCCGACCTCGCCGAGCGGGAATGGGTGCTGCCGCCGCGCGGCTCACTGGTGCGGCGCACCGTCGAGACGCTGCTCAGACTGCACGGGTTGCCGCCGGCCGACCGCGTGCTCAACTCCGGCTCGATCCTGATGTCGCTGGTGATGGCGGAGCGTACCGACGCGATCGCGCCGCTGTCGATGCCGGTCGCCGAGCTCTTCGCGCACAATGCCGATCTGGTGCGGCTGCGCCTCGCCGAGCCGCTGGTGGTGGAGCCCTACGGCCTCATCCGGGTGCGCGGGCGGCCGATGTCGCCGGCGGCACGCATCCTCTACGACGTGGTGCGCGGGCGCGAATACGCCGACGCGGTCGGCTGGGGGATGACGGTGCGCACCGGCGGAACCGTCCATGTCTCGCCGCGCTCGTGAGAGCGGCCGTGCTCGGAGCGGAAGGCGCGCGGGCTGCAGCCGGTGTAACGGCGGAAGACGCGGGAGAAATAGAGCGGATCCTCGAAGCCGACCTGTGCGGCGATCTGCTTGATCGGGCTCGGCGAGACCAGCAGCAGCTGGCAGGCGAACTGGATCATCTGCTCCTCGCGCCACTTCAGGATCGAGCGGCCCAGCGTCTGGGTGAAGAGATGGGCGAGGCGCGACGGCGACAGGCAGACCTTCTGGGCGATCTCGGCGACGCTCAACGGGCGGTGCAGATTGTCGGTGACGAACTTGCAAGCCATCAACAGACGTTCGTCGAAGCGGCCGGCCGGCACCTCCGAGCGATCGTTGCGGGCGAGCAGCAGCACGATCCGCTCGAGATCGTTCATCGCCAGTTCCATCGACAACAGGTCGTTGTTGACCGACCACGCCGCGACCTCGGCGAACAGGCGATCGAGCTCGGACAAGCGGCGCGCCTCGCCGCCGCGCTGCACGAACAGCGGTCCGCGCGCCTCCTTCCAGGTGAGCCAGGTGCTCCACGAAGCGCGCGGCTGGAAATAGATCCAGCGATGCCACCAGGCGTCGGCGTCGCCGGCGCGGCCGTAGTCGTGGATGGCGCCAGGCGGAAACAGCACCAGATCGCCGGTCTCGACGCGGAACCGGTCCTCGCCGTCGAAGATCTCGCCGGCGCCGCGCACCGTCAGGTTGACGATCCAGCCGCGCATCCCGTCGGGGCGGAAGATCTGGAAGTCGAGCGGGCCGCCGCGCTCGATCGGAGTGATGCCGGCGACCAGCCGGGTGTCGAAACGGTAGCCCGGAAACAGCGGCGCCATCTCCGGATCGACCGCGCCGCCGTCGGCCGACCGCAACAGGGAGAGGCGGCGAATGATGCTGTCGACCTCGACCGAGGTCGTCGTCGGTGCAGCAGGATCGTCCATGCAAAAAGCCGTATCAGCCCTGTGGGTGGGATCACGACATCAGTATACTCGCTTCCACTAAAGTCAACAATAACAGCGGCTTGAAAAGGTCGCGGCGGGAGGGTGCGACGACGGGCCGTGCGGGGGTGCCCCCTGCCGAACCGTCCCGTATCGGTCACATGCCCCGCCGGCCGGGAGGTCGGATAGATGGCCGTCGAAGATTCTCGTCGTGTGGTCGGGCTCGATTTCGGCTCGGACAGCGTGCGGGCGGTGTTGTTTTCCGTCACGGACGGGTCGGAGCTGGCGCGCAGCGTCGTCGCCTATCCGCGCTGGGCGACCGGCGCGTTCTGCGATCCGGTGACGCAACGCTATCGTCAACATCCGCTCGATCATCTCGAATCGATGACGGAAGCGGTGCGCGGGCTGTTCCGGGAGCACCCGGAAGCGGCCGCCGCCGTGGTCGGCATCGGCGTCGACACCACCGGCTCGAGCCCGCTGCCGATCGGCAAGGACGGTCGCGCCCTCGGTCTCGACCCGGCGTTTTCCGAAGATCCGAACGCGCTCTGCGTGCTGTGGAAGGACCACACCGCGATCGCCGAGGCGGAAGAGATCAACCGGCTCTGCCATTCCGGCGAGATCACCGACTACACCCGCTACGTCGGCGGCATCTATTCGTCCGAATGGTTCTGGGCGAAGATCCTGCACGTCACCCGCGCCTCTCCGGCGGTGGCGGCGGCGACGGCCTCCTGGGTCGAGCTGTGCGATTGGATCCCGGCGGTGCTCGCCGGGGTGAGCGATCCGGCGAAGATCGTGCGCGGACGCTGCGCCGCCGGTCACAAGGCGCTGTGGCATCCGTCCTGGGGCGGCCTGCCGGGGCGGGAATTCCTGGAGAAGCTCGATCCGCGGCTGCTCTCCCTGCCCTACCCGCTGTTCACCGACCCGCTCGCCGCCGACGCGGAAGCCGGCCGGCTGTCGGCCGAATGGGCGGAGCGGCTGGGTCTTCCGGCCGGCATCGCGGTGGCGGTCGGGGCGTTCGACTGCCACATGGGGGCGGTCGGCGCCGGCATCGAGCCCTACGATCTCGCCCGCGTCATGGGCACCTCGACCTGCGACATCCTGGTGGCGCCGCCCTACGAGGTCGGCAACATCCTGGTCGACGGCATCTGCGGACAGGTGCCGGACAGCGTGCTGCCCGGACACATCGGCTTCGAGGCGGGACAGTCGTCGTTCGGCGACGTCTTCGCTTGGTTCAAGCGCCTGCTCACCTGGGGCGAGGAGGCGGGCTCGGCGCGCGCCGAACGGCTGTTGCCGGCGCTCGAACAGGCGGCGAGCCTGCTGCCGCCCGGCTCCAGCGGCGAGATCGCGCTCGACTGGCTCAACGGCCGGCGCACGCCGGACGCCGATCAACGCCTCAAGGCGGCGATCGCGGGCCTGCATCTCGGCTCGTCGGCGCCGGCGGTCTACCGGGCGCTGGTCGAGGCGGTGGCCTTCGGCACCAAGGCGATCGTCGACCGCTTCGAGGCGCGCGGCGTTCGTGCGGATGAACGAGTCCGTCACCGCGAATAAGTCATAAGCCGGGATCGCTCCGCCCTTGGGCGGGGCGGATTTGAGCATCTCATCGCGGCAAATGGCGGTGATTCTCTCCCCGATGCCCTCGGCGGTCAGATATCGCGCCGTGTCCGCCCGGTTCGATACC